>CAZFTY010000018.1:0-13721 GCA_964521835.1 uncultured Microbacter sp. | reverse complement strand
ACGTACCGGAAACGAAGGCAAGCGTCCGCAGTTGTCGGACTTGCGTGAATCGGGAGCGATAGAGCAGGATGCGGATATGGTTTGCTTTATCCACCGCCCCGAATATTATAAAATAACGGAAGATTCTCAGGGAAATTCGTTGCTTGGTATTGCCGAAGTCATCATTGCAAAACACCGTAACGGTGCTACCGGTGACGTACAGCTCCGGTTCAAAGGACAGTACGCCAAATTTGTAAACCGTGACGATGAAGATCAGGATGAGTACAAAGGATTCGTCTCGAAAATCAGCAACGAAGAGTCGTTCAACCAGCAAGGCGCACCGGCTGCCATACCCGATTTCCCTGCCCCACCACCGTTTTTAAGCGGTTCGGGCAACGATGTTCCGTTCTGATGCCATGACACACACACTTCAAAAAAAGAGCATTGTTTGTTACAAAACAATGCTCACTTCTTTAAATGCGAAGGTACGTTTCCGGCCGCTTTCGGTTTGCAGCACCAAATGACCGCTGGGCATTACATCCACTATGCCGGCCATAAAAACTTCATCTCCGGCTCTGTACTTATACAATCCGTCGCTACGATAAAGCGCGGCAATATACTCTTCGTCAAAACAGTTCAACTCTTCACGCAACAGTTTGATATATAACATGTAGATGCGTTTCACAATCCGTTTCAACACATCTTCGCGATCATATGTTTTTCCTGTAATTTGACTCAATGAAACCGGATTGGGAGCATCTCCCTCAAATTTCTGCTGATTCAGATTCAGCCCGATTCCAATGACCGAATACTGAATATTACTACCGCACAAATCGTTCTCGATCAGTATTCCGGCAATCTTTTTATCGTGCCAGTATATATCGTTCGGCCATTTGATACAAATATCGTCAGTCTCTTCCTTCAGCACCCCGACCACAGCCAGCGACACCATTTTGGACAGGACAAACTGCTGATTTGCTTCGATGCTACTGGGAAACAACAACATGCTAAACAATAAATTCTTGGCATCTTCCGATTCCCATACATTACCCTTCTGTCCACGTCCTTTCGTTTGAAAATCGGCACTCACCACCACCCCTTCCGACAGTTGCTCCCGACTCGAAGTCAGCAGTTCCCGAAGGTAGCTATTGGTTGAAACCGTTTCCCGAAGACGAATGATATTAAACATGCGCTCTTAATTTTTATCCCTTTAATTTTTCATTCCAGAAGCATGGACTATAGTTGCTTCTTGAAACAATACAAATATAGAAATTATTGTTTCCTGTTATCACGTAAAAGATTATAACAAAATCAGAAATGAAGTTAAATGAAGATTTATGCGACTCGAACCAAAAACATAATATCCTGATAATATGAGTAAAATGAACAAACCCAAAGTCATCGCTATCTCCTCACACGCACATTCGAACATAAAAATGCATTATTCATTTTTTTAGATATTGACAAACGCACTTTCTTTCAATAAATTTGCCACAACAAATCAAAATCGGTTACACAAACAGATACTCACTTCTCAAAAAACTCAAATTATGGAATTAAGCGCAAGAAACCAACTAAAAGGAACAATCGTGGAGATCGTGAAAGGGGCTGTAATGGCCAAGGTCAAAGTGGATATCGGCGGCGGCAATGTAGTCTGCTCGCTTATTTCGGTCGACAGCGTGGATGAACTGAAGCTACAGACCGGCGATTCCGTCTATGCTATCGTGAAATCGACCGAAGTAATGCTTGGAAAATAGCACCTGATAATAGGTTGCTGCACCGCAACGATGCCGGGATAGATCATTCCGGCATCCCGATCATACATTTTTGTAGGATTCCGTCACAACATCTTACCGTAAAGTATGATCGGTTACCGACCTCCTTCAAACAAACCGCTATTAGGAAGCCACATAACAAACACGCGACAGAAATGGCACGCAAATTGCATTCTAATGGGTGTACGATTATTTTCTGTTGTTATGTCACTCAACAATGCCCTCCTCTTTATCCGCAATGTAAGCACAAATATGCCGTTGCGCAAAGCGTGCTACAAATGCCGCACAAAGTCCGACCTGCTCGAACTGCTCCATAACGAGGGCATCGGATTTACCGAAAACGAATTTGAAGAGGCGGTTACCATGTCACTCTTTAAGTGCCAGAGCTATGACGAAGCCGATGACGTAAAACAAACGGAACTCTGGTTTCACCTATTTACCTGACTTTATGACTACAAACTGCACAAACGAAGCTATACAGCCGACCGACGACAGCATTGTTTTTTACGAACTGGAAAAGGTACGTTTCATACTAAAAGATGCCACCGGCCTCGATATTGCCTATGCGTATCATGATCTGGTATTCTCGGAACATGCGCTGTTTATCATTCAGTTCGATGGGACATCCGCTTCGCATTGGGACTGCTGGTTCAACAACGACTGTCCCGACAGCAACCGACACACACTCTTCCGCTCACTTACCACCTCGGCCATGCTTAACGGCATCACGCTGCACTACAAAGGCAAATTTACCCTGTCGCAAGCCGACGAAAAAGAGGAAATAGTGCTCCACTTCACCGAAGCCTGACCGAACACAATAATAATTGATTTCGACAAGCCAGTACCCATATGTTTGGCTAAAGCCAAATCCGGGCACCATAACTTTTTATACCGTCAGCTAAAGCAGACGGCAATGATAGCATCGGAAGAATGTACTTTTCGGGGACTTTGGGAGGAGTATCTCAATTTCGCAGAAGATATACACAATTGAAATAGCAGGCGTTCGCGTGTCGTTCCTTCTTCATTGCCGTCCCACTCATGGGACGGATAACAAAACAACACCCCATATCGGGCTTTACCCCACAACAAAACGGCATGGATCTATAGACATTTCTCTACCCCAAACCCCTGAAGGGGCTTTAATCTGTTGTCGTCAATTGTTCTTGGTAATTAGGTTTTATTTTTTCTCAGAATGGGTTCAAATCATTCTGTTTTCACAGCCCAAAGTCCCCTTTAGGGGAATCGAAGATCAGCGCAGCTAAATAGGGGTAGATATCACCGAGCAAATAACCCGCTCGCATCAAGATATTTTTTTATTTCCGCAGCCACCAATTGGGCAGCATAGCCGTTCCAGTGGGTATCGTCGGGATGGTAGAGCAGCGCCCCGTTGCGGCGTTCGCGGTTATAGAGCGGCAAAATGTTGATAGTACGGATACCGAGAGGATGCAATACTGAGTCGAGCCGGAAGAGCAGGTCGGGCTGCGACGGAAATGGTACCAGATCGTAGTACACCGTCTCTTTATTGGGCATCGGCAAAAATAGGAAATCGATCTTCTGCGCATCGCAATACTGTTTGTACGACGTAATAATACGGGTCACCGACTTCAGGCGGGCATCAGCTTTGGCCAACGATTTTTTGCCCTGCAGAAACAACATGCGGTGATCGACCGGCGATACCAATCCGGAGCCCTGTTGTTTATTGATGCGCGCCTGCGCCCAGCGGATGTCGTAAAAGCGGGTCAGACGGTCGTAAAAAGCATCGAAGCCCGTCAGTCCGTAGAGTTTGCGTTTCACATTATACGACGCGGTGTTCATATCGAACGGACGGCTCAAATGGCCCGTCACCGGCTTGGGAACGTTGCGTTCCACCATCGAGAATATCAGCAGTTTCGGTTTGTGCATAATGCCGTTTTGCATCAGAAACACCATGTCGTCGAGCGTAGCCGGAGCCATGTTATAAATCTTCAACCGGTGGCCCGTCATGGCGGTTAGCTGAGCCGTCAATGTCTGATCCTGACTCAGTCCGGTACCGGCCACAAACGAATCGCCTACAATCAGCACATCCGGGTCGGCAATAAACCGGTCGTTCCGAAAGCCCCACTCATCCGTTTTCCACTCCACACGCTTCTCTACGGCGCGAGCCGTGTGGTGGCCCAGATCGCCCTGTTCCGTCATTTCGAGTGTTATATTGGGATAAAACGGCCCCACACGTGGAATCTGGCTCGAATAGCGCAAGCTCTCCCACAGACGGTAGGTAAAAAAATTGGGCGGCAAAATAAAAGCCTCCAGTATCCATACAAAGAGTATCGGCGAAGCAAACAACACGAATCGCTTCAAAAATCGTTTCATTTGTGGCTGCATCATACGTCTCAGAATTGAAAATAGATAAACTGCTGACCGCTCCCCCTGAACAGAACAATCACGATGAAAATCGCGTAATAGAGGCTCCAGCGCCATACTTTATGCGAATTGGTTGCCACTCCACCCAGCGCGTAGGGATACTCCCTACCCCGCCACTCGACAGCGAAAAAGAATACCACAAATATCACCGTCAACCAGGGCCACACCTGCGGCAACGTAAACAACGACGCATTGAATATACCGCCCAGATAGGAAAACGCATGACTCATATCTTCGGCCCGGAAAAATATCCAGGCAAAAACAGCCAATGCAAACGTCAGCAACATTTCGCCGGCCTCGCGCCACGAAGGCAGGGCTTTTCCCTTAGCTACACTGTCAATATGATTACGGTTCATTTTGAAGACCACCAGCGGCATCATAAACAGCGCATTGAGCGCACCCCAGGCGACAAACGTCCAGTTGGCACCGTGCCAGAAACCGCTCACCACAAAAATGATAAAGGTGTTGCGAATCTTCATCCACATGCCACCCCGGCTTCCACCCAACGGGATGTAGAGATAGTCGCGAAACCACGACGAGAGGGAGATATGCCAGCGACGCCAGAACTCGGCCATGTCGCGCGAAAAATAGGGATAGGCAAAGTTGCGCAACAGTTCGAAACCCAACAGGCGCGCCGTACCTAACGCGATATCGGTGTATCCCGAGAAGTCGCCATAAATCTGAATGGCAAACAAAACGGCACCCACCACCAGCGTACTACCCGAATAGGCTTCGGAGTGGGTAAAGATCTGGTTGGCATACTGCGCGCAGTTATCGGCAATCACCATTTTCTTGAACAATCCCCACAAAATCTGCTTCAGCCCATCCACAGCACGATCGTAGTTGAATTCACGCGGTCGCGATACCTGCGGCAAAAGGTGCGTCGCCCGTTCGATAGGCCCGGCAATGAGCAACGGAAAGAAGGAGACAAACAACGAATAGTTTACCAGATTACGCGTAGGCTTGAGCCGGTCGTTGTAGATATCGAAAATATAGGAAAGTCCGTGAAAAGTGTAGAACGATATGCCTACCGGAAGAATAATGTTGAGCGAGGATATCTCGGTAGCAAAGCCGACGTTATGCAAAAAGCCGGACAACGAATCGGCAAAAAAATTGTAGTATTTGAAGAAACCTAACGAACCGATATTGAGGGCAACACCCAACCACAACCAGAGCTTCTTTACTTGCAGATTGGAAGCGTGGTGAATCAATAATCCTGACAGATAGCACAAAAAAGTAGATCCTGCCAACAGCAACAGAAAACGCATATCCCAGCAACCGTAAAAATAGTAGCTGGCAATGAGCAGCAACCAGTTCTGAGCCTTCAACGACTTGCGCGCCGGAAACCAATAAAGGAAGAAAACAATGCCGAAAAAGAACGCAAAGTCTATCGAATTAAAAAGCATAAATCCACCGGATCTGAATTAAACGAAAAAAAGCATCGCTTCCATACCGGTAAGCGATGCTTTTTGTATCATAGTATGCGATTAGTCCACAACAGTTACCCAGCCGTGCGTGTCGGCTTCGTCACCATATTGGATGGCACGCAAATGTTCGTACAGTTTCGTCGAGATCGGGCCAGGCGTTCCGTCCTTGGAAATAACGTACGATGCGTTGTTATCGATATCGTCGATACGCGAGATCGGACTGATAACAGCAGCAGTACCACATTGTCCGGCCTCTTCGAATGTAGCCAGCTCCTCTTCGGGAATCTGACGACGTTCCACCGTCATTCCGAAGTCCTCGGCCAACTGCATCAGGCTTTTATTGGTAATGGAAGGAAGTATGGAGGTCGATTTCGGAGTAACGTATGTATTGTTTTTGATTCCGAAGAAATTGGCAGGGCCGCATTCGTCCACATATTTTTTCTCTTTGGCATCCAGATACAAAACTGACGAATAACCCATAGAGTGCGCTTTTTCGCCGGCAACAAGGCTGGCAGCATAGTTACCGCCCACTTTGAAAGTACCGGTTCCAAGAGGAGCCGCGCGGTCAAACTGGCGCAGGATAACCACCGGAGTAGTCTGAAAACCGCCCTTGAAATAGGGTCCTACCGGAGTAACGAAAATAAGAAAAAGATATTCATCAGCCGGTTTAACACCAACCTGAGGGCTCGTTCCGATGAGTAACGGGCGGATATAAAGCGAAGCACCGCTTTCGTACGGCGGAACAAAACGTTCATTCAATTTTACTGCACGTTTCACGGCATCTTCAAATTTATCGATCGGCAATTTTGCCATCAGAATACCGTCCGATGTCGATTGCAAACGTTTTGCATTCTCTTCAACACGAAAAACACGAATCTTTCCGTCTTTGCCTCTGAATGCTTTCAAACCCTCGAATGCCTCTTGTCCGTAGTGCAGACAAGTAGCTGCCATGTGTAACGAAATAGTAGTGTCGGTAGTTTCTTCAATCTCTCCCCATTGACCATTTTTATACCAGCAACGAACGTTATAATCCGTTGGTAAATAACCAAATGAGAGATCCGACCAATTAATTGAATCCATAGTTATATTTGTACTGAAAATTTTTCTTACAAAGGTACCATTTATTTAGCTTACAGCAATGAAAAAACGGATTAATTCACAAAAAAAGCAAAGAACAAAACACTTACCACCAAAGCGTTCGTTTTTATAAAATATTTCCATAGCCGTATGGTGCATCCGCTAAAAAAAGAATTATTTTTGCAAAAGACACGACAAGTTTTGGAGCGAAAGATTCCTTATTGATTTTCAACTACCTTTCACCTCAACTCACGTCAATCAATCATACACCAACGGATAAAATTTGTTCTCTGTCGATTTATCCTAACAATTGAATTATGCAACGACATTCAATTACCATTTTGACATTTCTCTTTTTCTCTCTTTCCATCCACGCTCAAACCATTGCCGAAGGACAAATTCTGTTGAATAATCAACGATACTCCGAAGCATCGCATATATTCTCTGCCATTTTAAAAAAGCGGCCATACGACGGCGCGGCCAACTATGGGTACGGGCAATGTGAAAGTAAACTCGGCAACAAAGAGGAAGCGATCAAGGCATTGCAAATAGCCGTAAACAAAAGAATCGGTGGAGCCTGCCCTCTTTTAGCCGAACTGTATTATGAGCAGTATTATTTCGACGAAGCAGTTTCGACTATCGAAAAAGGGCTGACACTGGCGAAAACGAACCCTGCCGAAACAGCTAAACTCAACAAGCTATTGATCAAAGCAAAAATCGGGGCTCAGCTGATGCAGCACGTCGAAGCCATAACGATAGTAGACAGCCTGCAGACGGCAAAAAACGATTTCTACAAATATTACTCCATGGGCAAAGACCTGGGCTCCATCATCCCGACCAAGCAAATCCACAAGGGTGCGCCGGAAGGTGCCTTAGCCTACCGTTCGCAACGCGGCGACAGGGTCATCTTTGCCGACAGCCTAAAACATCGGCTGGGATTGTACGGTACCTTTCAGATGATCGACTCCTGGAGCGACCCCACCCCGCTGAGTGACATTGTAAACGGCACAGGAAACATCATCAACTACCCGTTCGTATCATCCGACGGGGTTACCCTCTATTTTGCAGCGCAGGGTGTTAATTCGGTAGGAGGTTACGATCTTTTCATCACCCGGTTCAATTCGAAGGACAACAACTACTATGCCCCGCAAAACATGGGATTCCCCTTCAATTCCACCGCAAACGATTATCTGATGGTGGTCGATGAGATCAACAATGTGGGTTGGTTTGCCACCGACCGCAACCAGCCCGAAGGCAAAGTGATGATATACAAATACCTGACCAATCCGGAAAAACGGCTGATACAGACGACCGACAGCGATTACCTGCGACTTGCTGCACAACTGAAAAGCTACCGGAAAGGAAAAAATATCAAAACGACGGTTCGCAATATTCCGGAACCGGAATCGGTTGTTTCGACCAAACCCGCCATGAAGTTTCAGATCAACGACACCATTTTCTACACGTCGATCGGTCAATTTAAAAGCGAAACTGCCCGTACATTGTATCAGCAAGCCGACTCACTGGAAAAAGAGCGGCAACAGATGCAAAGCGAACTAAACAAACAGCGGACGCTCTACGCGAATGCCGAATCGGCAGAAGACAAAGCCAGGATTCAACCCGAAATATTACACCTCGAACAGCTGGCAAACGGATTGCTGGGCAAACCGCAGAAGATCTACTTACAGGCCCGTTTAACCGAACTTGAAGCGCTGAAAGCAAAACAATAAACCCGGAATGGAATTCACCTCCAGAGTCACATCGTACATCAAAACGCACAACCTTTGCCCTCATGGAGCCAAATTGATTGTGGGTGTCAGCGGAGGCGCCGATTCGGTAGCATTGCTTCATTTTTTGCACCAGGCTGGTTATCAATGCTTAGTTGCCCACTGCAACTTTCATCTCAGAGGCAACGATTCCGACGACGACGAGGTGTTTGTGAAAACGCTGGCTGCGCAATGGCACCTTCCCTTTTTCAGCATCGGATTCGACACCAATTCGGTAGCTAAAGCCAGGGGTATCTCAATTGAGATGGCCGCCCGGGAGCTCCGCTACGAGTGGTTTGCGTCGCTAATGACAAAACAAAAAGCGGCAGCTATTGCCGTGGCACATCACTTAGACGACTCTATCGAGACCTTCTTTATCAACCTTTCACGGGGAACCGGTTTACGGGGTTTAGTTGGTATCGCGCCACAGCAGGGCAACATCATCCGTCCGTTCCTGTCTGTCTCCAGAACTGAAATCGACAATTATCTGTCTGCTAATTCATTAAAACACCGAACGGACAAGTCGAATTTCGATCAACTGATTATTCGCAACAAAATACGGCACGCATTATTACCTCTATTCGAGTCGTTCAATCCCTCTTTCCGGCAAATAATGGAGGAGAATTTTACCCGTTTGGGAGAGCTCAACAACGTAACGAATAGTCTGATTGATGCATTTCGGGAAACAGCAGTCGTTACCCACAACGGTTATTGGTCTGTCGCCATCGATCAGTTGAAAGAGCGACAACCGCACATCCATTTCTATCTTTTCGAACTGTTGAACCCGTACCATTTTAATGATACCACAGTCTGCAACATCCTTGCAAACCTTGACGGAGAATCGGGCCGGCAATATTTTTCAGCAACACACAGGGTCGTAAAAGACCGGAATCACCTGCTCGTATCTCCGCTAATGCCGGTTGACGAGACCGAATATATCATTCCTGCCGGAACATTGTCCGTCGAAACACCAATCAGACTAACCTTGTCGGAGCCATTAGATGCCAACGGTTTCATTCTCGAGAAACAAAAAGAGATCGCCTGTCTCGATTTCGACAAACTTTCATTTCCGCTCGAAATAAGACATCCGAAAGAGGGCGATTACTTTTATCCGTTCGGAAACCGGGGTAAAAAGAAATTGAGCGATTTTTTTATCGATCACAAATGGAATTTGCTCCAAAAAGAGAGTTGCTGGCTGTTAACTTCTGACAAACAAATTGTTTGGATTATCGGAGATCGGCCCGACAATCGGTTCAGAGTGGATCCAGAAACTAAAAAAATATTAAAAATCAGTTTTTTCCGAAACCTTGCGTGATTTCTAAAAAAAATGTATCTTTGCAACGCAAAACTTCACGAACTACTTCGTCTTTTGTACCTATCATTTGCATTAATCCCTTATTTATTTATAAAAAGACTCCGATTCTAACCATAGAATCCGACATAAGAATTTTTCGTGCTTTACGCGAAACCCACTACCAAACAACAATATGTATAATATTTTAGAACTGCGAGAGAAAGATCTTGCTGATTTGAAGGCAATTGCCAACGAAATGAAGATTAAACGCTTTGAATCGTTGTCAAAAGATGAACTCGTTTACAGAATTCTCGATGAGCAAGCAATTACAAAAGCCGCAGAGAAAAAAAGCGAAACAAATGATGTTGATGATGCAAAAAAGCGAAGAACCCGCATGAAAAGCAACAATAAACCGGTTGCCGGCAGTAGTGGAGATTCTCAAAAACCATCACAAAACACATCTTCTTCTCCGAAGAAAGAGGCAAACGGAGTCGCACCTTCCAAGCAGGAATCCCCTAAAGAGGCTCCATTCTCTCAAAATCAAAAACCCAGACAACAGAAAGGCAAACAACAACCCAAACAGGAAAATGCAAAGCCTTTGACTGTTACGCCAAAACAACCGGTTCCTGACACATCGGAAATAGTTATTGAAAGTACAGCCGACGAAACGGAACCTATCATTGCTCCTGAAGTTCAGGCTACACCCGAGGTTCAGGCTATTGAAGCTCCCGTAGTGAATCAACCTCAGCCGAATAAACCACAACGGCCACAAAACAACAATAACAACAATTCAAATCAGAATAATTACCAGAACAATCAGGGTAATCAGAAAAGACAGAATAATGAACCGGCCGAAAAACCATATGAGTTTGAAGGTATTCTGACCGGCTCCGGAGTATTCGAGCCGATGCAGGATGGCTACGGTTTCCTGCGCTCACCGGACTACAACTACTTTACCTCGCCCGACGACATTTACGTGTCACAATCACAGATCAAACTGTTTGGTCTGAAAAAAGGCGACACCGTAGAGGGTGCTATTCGTCCTCCGAAAGAGGGTGAAAAATATTTTCCGCTCATTAAGGTAACAAAAATCAATGGTCGTTCGCCCGAATTTGTGCGCGATCGCCTTGCTTTCGACCACCTCACCCCTCTTTTCCCTGACGAAAAATTCAACCTGACAACCGGTAAACACGATCCGCTTTCGGTTCGCGTAGTCGACCTGTTCTCCCCTATCGGTAAAGGACAACGCGGTTTGATCGTGGCTCAGCCTAAAACAGGTAAAACCATCTTGTTAAAAGATATTGCCAACGCTATTTCGGCCAACCATCCGGAAGTGTATATGATTATACTACTGATCGATGAACGTCCTGAAGAGGTAACCGACATGGAACGCAGCGTAAATGCCGAAGTTATCGCATCTACCTTCGACGAACCGGCAGAACGCCACGTCAAGGTAGCCGACATCGTACTGGAAAAAGCAAAACGTCTGGTAGAATGTGGTCACGACGTTGTTATTCTGCTCGACTCCATCACCCGTCTGGCCCGCGCCTACAACACTGTTGCCCCGGCATCGGGAAAAGTATTGTCCGGTGGTGTGGATGCCAACGCGCTTCACAAACCGAAACGTTTCTTCGGTGCCGCCCGTAACATTGAACACGGAGGTAGCCTCACCATTATTGCAACCGCGTTGACGGAAACCGGTTCGAAAATGGACGATGTAATCTTTGAAGAGTTCAAGGGCACCGGTAACATGGAGCTGCAGCTCGATCGTAAGCTATCGAACAAGCGTATTTTCCCGGCCGTGGACATCATGTCATCGAGCACTCGTCGCGACGATTTGTTGCATGATTCGGAAACACTTAACCGCATGTGGGTACTTCGCAAATACCTGTCGGATATGAATCCGGTGGAAGCGATGGAATTTTTCAAAGAACGCCTCGAGCGCACCGAATCCAACGAAGAATTTCTGGCAACCATGAACGGATAATTGCCGACACGCATAAATTCACTTTACAACAGAGCATACGGACGTTTTTCGTCTTATGCTCTGTTCTTGTATAAAGGCCAATGTCACTACCTTACAACGATTACTCAACACGACTGCGGGAGATACTCGGAACACGGATTCAGAAAATTTCCATCAATGCCGGATTTACCTGTCCGAACCGTGATGGAAGAGTAGGAACCGGAGGATGTACCTATTGCAACAACCAAACCTTCAATCCCGACTATTGCCAACATGACAAAAGCGTGACCCAACAAATTGCCGAGGGTATCGCATTTTTCAGAAAAAAGCACGACGATCAAAAACACCTCGCCTATTTTCAGGCATATACAAATACATACGGCGACATTGCACATTTGATCGATCTATACGAGGAGGCGTTGAGCTATCCGGATATCATCGGATTGGTAATAGGCACCCGCCCCGATTGCATCGACGATAAACTGCTGGATTATTTTCAGGAACTTTCCCGCAAAAGCTATGTCATGATTGAATACGGCGTAGAATCGACCTGTGATGAAACACTGAAAGCGATCAACCGCGGACACGATTTCGCAACGGCGCAACGAGCCATCCGGGCAACGGCGCAACGGGGCATCCACACTGCGGCGCATCTTATCCTCGGCCTGCCCGGCGAAGATCGCGCCACCCTCTTGTCACATGCGCATCAACTGTCGGAATTACCGCTTACAGCCATCAAACTACACCAGCTTCAACTTATTAAGGGCACAGTAATGGCACAACAGTTTGCGATGCATCCCGAACAATTCAGACTATTTTCCGCAGATGAATATATCGACCTGTGCATCGATTTTCTGGAGCGATTGAATCCAGACATCTCCGTCGAACGATTTACATCCCAATCGCCACCCCGCCTGCTCATTGCACCCGACTGGAAAATAAAGAATTACGAGTTTGTAGTAAAACTTCAGCGGCGCATGATTGAACGGAATACGTTGCAGGGACGACTGTACAACCCGGAGACTTAGGCTTCGGTAACGACAAAAAAAAACCGACAAGAGCGAATCCGTCGGTTTTGATATCAAAGTCATCTTACCTTTTCTTTTTTGGTCTTCCACTATTGACTCACATCTTTAGGGTTCTTTTTACGGTTAATCTCATCGCGCCAACGAGCCGCCTCTTCATACTGTTCGTTAGCTACAGCCTGTTGCAATCTTCGTTCCAACTCTTCAAGCGAAGGATTTGCGTCGTCCGCTTCTTCCGCTTCTGACTCTTCCTCCTCCTCTTTTTCCTCTTCATCTATCGAAATGGCATACTGATCAAAAAGCTGCTTATCAATAAATATCGGACAGGAAGCCCGGATAGCAAGCGCAACTGCATCGGATGTACGCGCATCGATGGTAAGGGTCTTCTCATTACCCAACAACAGCAATTCGGAATAAAAAATCCCCCTTTCAAAGTGATGTATATTGACCTCGATCAAGGCGACCTGAAACCCGGACAAAGTACTAAGCATCAGGTCATGAGTCATCGGACGCGGCGTTTTAATATTCTGCAACTGTAATGCGATCGACTCGGCCTCCGCGTGTCCGATAATAACCGTTATGCGACGCTTGCGGCTCTCGTCACCCAATACCAGCGCATATGTATTTTTCTGCGTTTTACTGCTTATCAAACCCTGTATGGTCAATTTAATACGCGAACTCATAATATCATGTTGAAAGTTTAAGCAAACATACTATTTTTTTAGCCTATTTCTGATAGCGCACCGACTATTTTTAATCGCAGCACAAAAAAAACCGGCAGTTTCGCAACGAAAACTGCCGGTTGAAATAAATTAAAATGGTTATCCGCAAAGCGCACAAGTAATAGATGGCATTGAAAATTCAATATTGCCGTCTGCTTTAGCTGACGGTGGAAGCAATAGGTATTTCTACGGGGCTTTAGCCCAACTGCCATTCGGCTAAAGCCATATCGGATTACAGAGCAGCTATCCGTCGGTTGAAACCGACGGCAATAATGTACATTATCCGGGAT
>CAZFTY010000017.1:0-13761 GCA_964521835.1 uncultured Microbacter sp. | reverse complement strand
TTGCCGATTTATATAAAATAAAAGGGGTAGAAAGCCCAGTTGTTTCTCCCGACGGCAATCATATTGCATTTACAGAACGGAGTTACAATCTGGAAAAGGGGAAAACCTTTACCAACATCTGCTACACCCATAACGACGGGAGCAATAAAACGGCAATAACCACCGACCAACAAAGTAGTAACCCTATCTGGAGCCACGACAGCAAAGCAATTTATTTTGTTTCAACCCAGAGTGGCGCTCCGCAAGTTTATCGCTACACTTTTGCGACCGGAGAAACAGAAAAATTAACCGATTTTTCGATGGGCGTCGACGGACCGGTACTCTCTCCCGACAACCGTTTGATCGCATTTGCCGCCGAGGTATATCCCGAATGTGGAGCTGACAGCAGGGCTAACGCCATTGCCGATTCGCTGGCTGCGAATGGACCGATTCAGGCCTATCTGGCCGATCACCTGCTGTTCCGCCACTGGACCGATTATGCTGCCGGGAAATGCTCACACATCATCATCTACAACATTGACAAACACACCTACACAGACCTTACTCCCGGAAATTTCGCATCACCGGTGTTTATGCTCGGTGGTGGAATCGGGTTCAACTTTTCGCCCGACAGCAAAGAGCTGTGTTACGCCTCGAACCACTCCAACCACCCGGAAGCATCTACCAATGCCGACCTGTTTTTAGTCTCCGTTAATGGCGGTCAATCGATCAATATTACAAAATCGAATGCGGCATGGGACGGTTCGCCGGTATATTCGCCCGACGGCAGATACATTGCTTACCGCAAGCAACTTGTTCCCGGTCACGAATCGGATCGCTTTCGTCTGGCACTCTACAACCGCCAGACCGGTACTTCAGAAATCATCACTGACGAATTCGACAACTGGGTGAACGATTTCAAATGGACAGCCGACTCCAAATCGCTCTATTTTTCGGGCGATGTACAGGGCAATGAACCGATCTACAAAATTGATATCGCATCGAAAAAAATCACACCCGTGAGCGGTGATAAAGCCACTTTTGCTTTTGACATCGACAACAAAGGCAACATCTACTACACATCAAGTTCTACCGGCAAACCGGTAGCGCTTTACCGCCAGAGCCTCACAAAAGGCAAAACGTCACAGATCACCTTCATGAACGAAGAGGTTGAAAATTCGGTGGATATCCGTCCGTCCGACACGCTGTGGGTAGCCGGAGCAGACGGCCACAAAGTGGAAGTCTTTATCGTAAAACCACACAATTTCGACCCGAACAAGAAATATCCGCTAATCCTCAACGTGCATGGCGGACCGCAAAGCCAGTGGATGAACTCTTTCCGTGGTGATTGGCAGGTGTATCCCGGTGCCGGTTACGTGGTAGCCTACCCCAACCCGCACGGCTCGACCGGTTACGGACAGGAATACACCACCTCCATCTCGGGCGACTGGGGAGGTAAACCGTTTGTCGACCTGATGAAGGTAACCGACGCGTTGGCTAACCTGTCGTATGTGGATTCTACACGCATGGGAGCTATGGGATGGTCGTACGGCGGCTACATGATGAACTGGTTTCAGGCACAAACCAAACGGTTCAAATGTCTGGCATCGATGATGGGATTGTTCGATCTGGAATCGATGTGGGGCACAACGGAAGAGGTTTGGTTCCCGAACTTCGACCTGAAGGGCCAACCCTGGAACTCTGAACTGTATAAAAAATGGTCGCCCTCGGAATACGTAAAAAACTTCGCTACGCCGACACTCATCATTACCGGCCAACGCGACTTCAGGGTATCGTACAACCAGAGTTTGCAATATTTCACCACCCTGCAAACGCTGAATATTCCGTCGCGCCTCATCATCCTGAAAAACGACGGACACTGGCCCAGCACGGTAAAATCGATGCCGCTCTACTATGACGCGCACCTCGACTGGTTCCATAAATACCTGGGAGGAAACCCGGCACCGTACGACGTGGACAAACTGGTAAAAAATCAGGTATTCAACGCGAAATAAAAAATCGCGTTCGCTTATCAAACACAAAAAAATGCTCCGGCTTTCCATGAAAGCCGGAGCATTTTTTTATCTCTGTTCAAATACTTACTTGCTCTTCAACAGATCCTTCACCCTATCGAAATCGCCATCTGTTTTCTCCGGTGTGATTCCCATCAAATAGGCCAACAGCGGATAGACATCCACGTTGACAAAGCCTTGAGAGACGTATCCCTTTTTGAAATCAGGGCCGTAAGCATAAAACGCGACCTGCATATCGGGCGCATCCGGATCGTAACCGTGCGCCCCTTTGTTAGTCGAAGGTTTGGATCCAAATTGCCATCCGCAATCGTGGCATACCACCACATCGCCTATCCTATCGCTGGTGCCATAATGCAGCGATGCCGGCATCTCCTCCTTTTTATACGCCTTGATATGCGGAATTTTATTCAAGGTAATCAGCACCGAGTCGCGATATCCGTTATGAGTAAACAAGGAGGTCGGATTGGCGCCATCGGCTTTATCAATCCAACGGGCAGGCAAATAATTTTCCATTTTCACAAACCGATCAGGACTAATCTCCGTCATGCCATGATCGGCCGTTACAATCACATTCACCTGTGACGCTACCGGCAACTGCTTAATTTTCTTCATCAAATCGCCGATCAGGCTATCCAACCGATGTACCTCTTTTGCCACTTCCGGGCTCCGGGGGCCAAAATGATGTCCTTTCGCGTCGGGCTCATCGAAATAAAGCATAATCAGTCGGGGCCGGTCTTCCGGTTTCATGCGCAGCCACGAAATAACGGTATCCACACGGGCTTCGAAAGAGATCATCGGTTTTTGATCGTAATTTTTGTAGTAGGTAGGATGCGTGTTTTTAATGGCGATATCCGAGCCAACCCAATATACATTTCCGGTTTTCACCCCTTGCTTCTGCGCCGTGATCCAAATCGGTTCTCCCAGATAATAGGCCGGATTGTTGCGCGTTGCCGAGTCTGACATCGAATAACGGATTCCGGTTTTTTTATCCCAGAACGAATTGTTGACAATGCCGTGATGGTCGGGAACCAAACCGGTAGCTAAGGTATAATGATTGGGAAACGTGGATGCCGGATAAGAGGGTTTCATACTCGTAGCCCGCACACCGAAATGGGCCATTATCTGTAAATTCGGAGTGGAATACATCGTGGGATAATCCCAGCGAAACCCATCCAGCGAAATAATAATGGTATAGTTTTCATTTCCGGTCGCCCCTTTCGCTACAGAGGCCACCACGAGACACAATACCAACAATACAATATTCTTACGCATACTATTCTTCGGTTAAAGTAAAATTGGATGCAAAAGTAACGATTCTCCGGCGAAAAGGCGACGAATAAAACCGACACCCTCTGTTTTAATAAAAAATTAATCTGCACTGGTATGCTTATTCGCTATTTGGCAAACAGCTATTCTGTTTCAATAAATGATGATATCCGGGTTAATAACGCGTTTTATAAAGATACACGAACTGTCTCTACAATTTTTCTTACTTTTGCAGCACCAAACAGACTACCGATCCGGAATGGCACAAACCAAGTACAATACACTGCAACCTGCTGCAAAAACCCTCTGGTATGACAACCTGCGAGTGATCGCCACCATCGGGGTGATCGGCATCCACGTGTCGTCCGATTACCAACCCGCCAGCGGTACCATTTCCGAATACAATTTCTGGATCGGCAATATTTTCGATAGCATGTCGCGTTTCAGTGTGCCGGTTTTCGTCATGTTGTCGGGGGCGTTGCTGTTAGCCAAGGAGTACCCTATCGGCGTTTTCCTCAAAAAAAGGCTGATGCGATTGGTGATACCTTTTCTCTTCTGGAGCTGCATCTACATTGCCAAATCGCTGTGGGATATGCACGACGAAGGGGCGTTGCTGACACCTTACACCATTGCCCGCGAGATTTTCGTACAGCTCCGAGACGGCAGTTCGCTCCACTTCTGGTACATCTACATGATTGTGGGCGTCTATCTCTTCATTCCCATCATCGGGAAATGGGTACGTAACAGCAGGGAGAGGGAACAACTCTATTTTCTGGCTATCTGGGTATTCACCATCGTATTCGGACAACCGATACTCGAAAAGCTGAAACCGGATATCGAACTGAGTTATTTCAGTGGTTTTCTCGGCTATTTAGTATTGGGATATTACCTTAACAATAAAACATTCAAAAGCCGGAAGCAACAAAACAGATTGGCTTTAAGCCTGCTGTTTGCCGGATTATTGTCGACCATTGCCGGCACCTACCTGATTCTTCGGTTCAAAAACGAGTACGCTTCCACCTTTTACGAATGTCTCTCGCCCAACATTTTACTCTATTCCATGGGGATGTTTCTACTGCTGAAGGACAAAGATGTACATTTCAGACCACTGGTAAAAGTGCGCGACTTTATCTGCCGCTACAGCTACGGCATCTTTCTGGTGCATGTACTCATCTTTTTCCAGCTCGGCGACTACGGTATCAACTGGCAATTCATCGATCCGATCATCGGCATTCCGGTCACCATACTGGTTTGTCTCGTTATCTCGTCGGCTATCATCTTCGTGGTAAATAAGTTGCCCTATGGGAAATACATTTCAGGGTAACATCCATAACCATTAAGAAATGGAGGAAAATATCGACCCAGAGCCATCGGGTTAAAATAACAAAGCCGCAAGTAGAATTACCTGCGGCTTCGTTGTATAAAGTACAACCGATTAATAGTAAACCGGAGTCGGGTTTTCGCGGTTGGTATTATCCACCGGGCGAAGGGTCGGACGGGCATCCACCCATTCGGAAACCACACCACCCATCGTTCTGTTGAGAAGCACCACTCTGATGGGATAGTAACCGGCAGTAAGCGGAACGGTAACATCCGATTTGGCATTTTTCTTAATTCCCTTATTTTCGATCAATAGCTTATCTCCAAGGAAGAACTGATCGCCGAGGCAATGCAGAATATACGATCCGTCTTTTTCGACATAGATATAGCCTTCGAAAATAGCGGCGCCACCGGCCTGTTCTTTCTTCTTCAATTTAAAGAAATCGTTCGGAGTGGTTACCACCGTATCCTTCCAATTGGTAACATTTTTCAGTTGAGCGACCGTTGTAAGTTCTCCATCCTTCACAAAACGCATCTTCATCCCCTTTTGTAAACCTGCTACTTTCTCAATGCCGCGATAAGGAGATACTCTGGTCAGGGTAATGGTACGCACGGGGCTCAGTTTACCATGAGGCAATACACTACGAATTTTAACCACCGATGACTTATCAATAGTAATTGACTGAGAATAAACGGCTGATGACGCAGTAGGTTCGGAGCCGTCGAGCGTATACACCATCTTTACCGGACGATTGCTGGTGAACGGCAGAGTTACTTTATCCGCAAACTGAATATAGTTCATATTACCTTCAGGCATCGGAATGTAATAGTTGATATTGTGAAAATCCCAGCGTATCTGCTGGTCATCAAGACGTTTGATAAAGTCGTCCACATTTTTGTTTTCCTTTTGTGTCCAGCCCACTTCGGCAATAGCCGGCACACGTGGAAAATACCGAAACTCGATCTGAGAAGGTTCGTACAGGTATTCCTGCCAGAGATTGCCCTGCAGGCCCAGAACATGATGCGCTTTATCGGCTGCGATTTCCTTAGGAATAGGATCGTAACCATAAACCTTTTGCATGGTAGAAAAGCCACCGATCTTCATAGGCTCACAAAGAATATCTCCCTGGTAATGATCGAGATAAACGTATCCCGAAGGTGTCATCACCACATCATGACCGGCATTAGCGGCATCAATACCCCCCTGCTCACCTCTCCACGACATAATCATAGCGCTTGGAGCCACTCCTCCTTCAAGGATTTCATCCCAACCAAACATACGTTTACCTTTGGTTGCAAGATATTGTTCCATCTTCTTGGTGAAATAGCTCTGCAGTTCCATCTCGTTTTTCAAGCCCTCTTTTTTCATCAAAGCCTGACATTTGGGACACTCATGCCAACGCACCTTCGGACATTCGTCGCCACCGATGTGTACAATTTTTGAAGGGAACAAGGCACATACTTCGTCGAGAACATTGCAAAAGAATTTATAGGTATCTTCATTTCCCACACAGAACACATCGTCTTCCACGCCCCAGATGGTACGGGGCTTGAACGGACCACCGGTACAGGAAAGTTCCGGATAAGCAGAAAGAGCTGCAAGGGCATGACCCGGCATTTCAATTTCGGGAATAATCTCGATGTTGCGGGCCGCAGCATATTTAATCACATCTTTGATCTGTTCCTGTGTATAGAATCCGCCATACGGTTTGCCATCGTCAACACGTTCAGAACCAATCTCGGTCAGCTTCGGATATCGCTTGATTTCGATACGCCATGCCTGATCTTCGGTAAAGTGCCAATGGAATTTGTTGATCTTGTACATGGCAAACATGTCGAGCATTTTCTTGATTTCATCAATTGTGCTGAAGTGACGGCAACAATCGAGCAATATGCCGCGATACGAAAAACGTGGTATGTCGGTAATAGCCAGACAAGGAACTTTCCAGGACGCAGTAACCTTATTCTTACTCTCGATTTGCGGAGGCAGGAGTTGTAACAACGATTGTGCTCCGTAATATAAACCGTCTTGAGTAGCGGCCTCAATACTGATTTTATTTTTTTCTACCACCAAACGATACCCCTCCTGTTTCAGATCGCTGTTTGGTACCAACGCAAATACGATGGCTGCCTTTTGTCCGGCTTTACTGTTTTGTAACGCGATACCGGAAGCAACAGACAGCTTATTTACCAGCAAGGTTTTACCTCTGCAATCGGCCGGAGCCTGTACTGTCATCCCGTTTTTAAAAACGAAATCACCGTCATTCACGGTAATCTGGTTTGGTTTCGGAATAATGGCAATGTTTAATTCTCTCGCCATACTATGAGTTGAAAACAACAGCACACTGATTATCAACACACTCTCTTTCAGTTTTTTCATCATCAACAATTTAATCAGGTTATTTAATGTTACACAGTTCAAAGTTTGGATCCACTCCTAAAAGTCAAATTTTCAACGCAAAGACACGAAGACTCAAAGAAAAGTCAAATCTGACTTTCACATGTATTTGACAATCAACAATCTTTTTTCAAGAACGCAAAGAGAAAATCTACGATTTTCAATAAATCTGCTTTCTCGGAGATGATTCAAATTCAAGGCTAGCAGTCAACTGCCTTAAACTCATCAAATATGATTCAGCATTTTACTGCGACCTAACAAGCAAGCCCCTATTGCGCCTACATCATCGCCCAGCTTGGTAAGGCGCACCACTGTATCTTTATTTACCAGATTGAGAGAATATTTGCGAATCGCGGCCCGTAAAGGCAACAACAAGAAATCACCCACCATGGAAAGTCCGCCCCCAATCACCACCAGTTCAGGATTGAAAATATTAATAAGCCCTGCAATATGTTTTCCTAAAGTAGAAGCTACGTATTCTACCATTTCAATGGCCAATACATCATCATGCAATGTCGCGGCCACAATATCTTCCATTGTTACATTATTTTGCTTATACTTAGACTCAAGCCGGGTAGTACTGCCGTTTTCGATTTTTTCTTTCATCATCCGATAAATGGCTTGTCCTGAAGCTTCGGTTTCCAAACATCCCTTTTTTCCACAATGACAAAGCACCTCATTATCAGCAGTATGATAATGTCCAAATTCGCCAGAAAACCCGGAATGTCCATAATAGAGCTGACCATTCAGAATCATGCCAAGACCCAAGCCCCAACTAACATTTACAAACAAGAGATTCTTTTCTCCATTTGTCGCACACATATACTCTCCATAGGCCATCGCCCGCGAATCATTATCTACACTGACAGGGCAACCGATCCTTTCTTCTATTTTTTGGGACATAGGAGTCTCGTCGAAATAAAAAAAGCTATAGCTGTAGCCCGACTCTGAATTCACACGGCCAGAAATATTGATTGCCACATTCTTAATTTTTTCTTTCGACACGCCCGCTTTAGCAATGAAATTCTGAATAATTACACACAGCTGCTCAAGACTGGCCGGAGTATTCTCAAGAAAGAAAGGAATATCGTGTTTGATTTTAATCATCTCTCCCTTAAAATTAATAAGAGCTACATTCACTCGAAAACGGCGAATATCAACCCCGACAAAATAACCGGCCTCTGGATTCAACCCATAAATATTCGGACGCCTGCCACCATTAGTTTCCTGCTTGCCGGAATCAACCACATAGCCCTCTTCCTGTAACTCCCCCAACAATTTGGTAATGGTCGGCACACTCATATCCATCTCTTTTGCTATATCGGCAATAGGAAGATCTCCCTGATCAATAAATGTATTAATGACCATTTTTTTATTAAGTGTATTCTTACTGGACGACTCAAGGTCCGAGAGGAAACTTTTCGACATAGTATAATCTTTATTTTTTTAAGATTTCAATATTAACTATAATTCAGCACGATGTGATTGCAAAGTTGTTTCTCAAAACTAAACCGGCTGAATTTTCACTCATACAAAGTAAGTCTTACTGTTAGATAAGTACGACTCTTTAGCAATCTATTTATCAAAAGACACCCCACCTTCTATGACACACAATGCCTTTCAGACATAAATTCCATGGCTACTATTCTCTGCTCGCCATATTGAACAGTACTGACACAATAAAATTCAACTATCGACATCGACTCATCTCTATTTGTGTTGCGCCATACAATCAGGTTTATCAGCCACAACTTTTTCTCCTGTAAAGATAGCCAAAATTCTATTTATTAGAGGACAATATCCCATAACTTCAACAAAAGGACAATTGTCTTTTTTCCAAGACACTACATGTTCTAGCCATAACCCAGATCACCTATGCTCGTTTCTGATCTAACAAAAACGGTTTTACTCTAATTCCCCTAATCACTAATGACCTTTTTATATTCATTTGCCGATCAAACAGCTATTTTAGTTTCAGCAATATAATGAAGTATACCTGTTTGCTACAGAATTGCACAACACGATAATGATTCTCTCTTTCATTCTGTTACACATCATTAATCGTGGTGTTCGGCCTTCTGTCACGTTCTCCAGTACCACTGTTTCTTTGAAAAGAAGATCGTAATCAAAGTAACCATTGCCGTAATAACCACACCCTGTAAGAAACCCCACCAGCCGTCGGCGCAAAACCTGAAGCAGGCCGGTAATAGCCCCAGAATATTAAACAGAGGATAAATGACCATATCGGCACCCACGTAGGCAATCATCGGATTTTGCCCCGAAAGAGTAAGAAAAGATGTACCCTTATTCCATTTGAAATAGTCGCACAACACCGAAAAGGTTATCAATGCCATAAAAGCCAGTCCGGAGGTAACAAAGAAGTAGCTGAAGGTGGCATAGTCCTTGCGAATACCGCCTTCAAAAGCTTCAAAGAACAGCCCCAATAACAGAAGGAACGCTCCCGCGCAAAAAAGTTTTTTCCAGAGCAGAGCAAACGGGGTTTCTCCACTCTTCACCAGCCACCAACCGGCATACAACAAAATAGCGGTTGCACAAAGATTGAATACCAAATGACGGCTAAACAGGCCATAAAGATTGCTAATTATGAGCACAACTCCCCACAAAGCAAGGATTCCGGCTTTTCGTTTTTCCTGTTTGTCTCTCTCTTCGCCTGAGGCACAGACAAACCATGCACGAACATATTCGCCGGCAATAGTTCCCGGAATCACAATAAAGAGATATTTCAGAAAATTAAACTGATAGAGCCACGGAAATGGGGAAAAATCGAACAGGGCTTTTTGCCACGAACCTTTGAACGCATCTGTTGAAGAGAGCATTATAGCCATCAGGAAAGGCAAAACGGCAATCCGTAACCATGGCCTCTGTTTTGTAAAAAGATAAATAAGCGACCCGAAGACAGCCATATTGGCTAACAAAAGAATAATAATGTTGCTGTAGCTTAGGTCAAAGAGACGACCATCGGCATATCTCACTGTCAGGAGCATTATTATGGCAATTGCATAGGCTGCTATTTTCACGCCATGATGCATCCACGCGGCCATTTGCCACGGCAAACGCATAAACATGGGAAACAACAAAGCAAAAGCACTCAGGGTGGTAAACCATGCCCGGTAATCCTGCGGATTGCTGAGTGAAAACGAGTACATGTGTTGGATGAATATCGCAAAAAAAGCAAGCTGAGCACCTCTTAGCACAACATTGAATGCAAGCTTGTGCATGGATGTTCCTTTTTCAACTTTCGAACCCAGCGAAAACGGCATGGCCGCTCCCATGGCAAACAAAAAAAACGGAAATACCAGATCGACCCAGGAAATACCGTAAATGGCGGCATTGAAAATATGATCGGGTGGCGGAGTCTGGGCATGATACATCCAGGCCGGAAGTGTATTAGCGATGGCACCCGACAACACCATCGTCAGAATGGCATAGCCCCTCAGTGCATCGATTGCATTGGATCGTTTTTGAACTAAACTCATACAATTTTTATTTTTCTGTTAAGGCTTGCTTCAATACGCCCCACCATTTGTTATTGATAACGTGCACAATATCGAACAGCATCACTCCGTCCGTTGCCTGAAGGCACATGCGGACTGCCCTTTGAAACTGCTGCGGGTCTTTATAAAGATCGACCAACACGCCGCCGGTAACAGGAACATCTCCGGCTGTTACTTTCTTCGCCAACTGCGCGCCACCTTCCACCGAATACCAGTAGTCCTTTGTTTTACCCATCGAAGCTTCTACCCTGTTTTTGGAGGTGACTTCGTTCAGTTTATTCAACTCTGCCACGGTTACTTCATTGTAGTAGAGCCCGGTCATGTATACATCAAGCTGATTGGCATAGCCACTCTTTTTGTAGTCCGGTGTAGCCCAGTCGTAATCCTCTGACGGATCGTATCTGGGGCTTGCCCAATTCACGCCCACCTCGTCATACACCGGATACCATGAACCGGTATAGTCACCGAATAATAGTTTCGGATTGATTTTTTTAACAACCTGGCGTGCTTCGCGAAAGAAGTTGCCAATAATACCGGCACGCCATTCTATCCATTGCCTGAAATATTTTCCCCGCTCCCAGATCCACTTGCCTTCGTTCTGCTTCCATTCGATAATATCTTCGGGGAACCGGTCAATTTTCACACCGGCATATTTTTCGAATTCCGATTTCGACAACTGGCTGAAATCAGCGTCAATTCCATCATAGCGAACCCGATCCAGCACAATTCCGTCGAGGCTTTTATATTTACCGGCAAACTCTTTCAGTATTTCCAGTTCATAGGCTCTTACTTCGGGATTTGCAGGATTGAGCATTCCATCATACGCCCACTTTTTCTCGGAAATAGGCATCAGTTTGCCGTTGACATAAACAACGGATTGCCACTGCGGATGCGTGGTGTAGATGATTCCCCGATTCAGGTAGTTGTGCCCGCCAGCAAAGATATTCAGGGAGGCATGAACTCTCAACCCAAGCTTGTGTCCTTCTTCGATAAAAACACGGAGCATATCATAATTTCTTGAACGGCTGGTTCCATCAAGACTCTCCATAAACGGAGCAATTTTACTGTCATACAATACCTCTCCCATTATGGTTTTCACATCGACTACCGCATCCGTACAACCGGCTTCTTTAATGGCTTTCAGGTAATAAATTACCGAATCTGGATTACTCAGCCTTTTATAGTTGGCTTCGGCATCAAACCACATGTATTTCGGTTTTTCTTTTGCGGAAATGGAACCTAAGCCGACAAACACGCATACAACAACACTTAAAATCAACACCACATAGCGTTTCAACATATTATTTCAAATTTAGTAGTTAATAGACGGTAGTCAGTAAAAGGTAGAAGCTGAAACATTCCGTCCTTATTCTTTACTCTTTGTTCTACTTATAAATCATCGCCCGTTCCACCCAGACATTATGTCCCGTCGATTTCGGATTTTTATCGCCGACCGTCACCAAGCGCAAAGTATGTTTGCCGGGCGTCAGGTTCAGTTCGTGATAAAGATGGGCACGGTTACCTAAATAAATTCCGGCTTCCTCCCGATAATAAAAATCGATTGTTTTGATATATTTGCCATCGAGATAGACTTTCGCCATTCCGCCGTTGTTGTGACAATAGCCTTCGAGCAAAATGGCCTTACCGGTAAATGTGAGCGTACATTCGTTGCCCGGTGTAACCGAATTCTTGAAAATGGAGTTATCCCCCCGTCCGATCACGAAATCTTTCCAGGCGCCGTTGAAGCTCCAGTCTGCCGGTTGCGTCACTACCGTTTCGTAGCTGTACCGAATATTCGGAAACGACTGTTCGAGCGGATAGAGAGCCGCCGGTTGTTGCTCACGTATTAGAAATGCATCGCCCTCCAACCGGCCTCCATTCTTTTGCACATTCTCTTTGGCATACTGAAAGCAGCGATCGATGGCTTTGTGAAAAGTATAGTTGGTATAGATAAAATCTTTATCGGCAACCTCTTCGATATACTTTTTCGAATCGGCATCCAAAGCAGCATATCCTTTCATTACGCCCAACACACCTGCCGCGGTAGCCGCATTGCAATCGGTATCCTGCCCGCAACGAACGGCAATTTCCATTGTTTTCAACATGTCACCGTTACCGTAGAGAAGCGCCAGTACCACATAAGCGCCGTTGAATTTGGCATCTTCGTTAAACGGATGGTTCGGTACGCAAATATCGGTCTCGCCCCATTTATCGGTAAACGCCTTCCAGGTCTTGCGCCAATCGTCGGGATGTTGCTTATAACCTGCAAGAATTTCACGCACACATTGTGCATACTGGCTTTTGGCCGGAATGGACCTCAATGCCTGACGGATTACCGTTTCGACATTGCTTTCGAAAAAAGCCTGCGTATGCATGGCCGCCACAAACGTTCCTCCGTAAACGCCATCACCGTAGTTCATAATATGTCCCAGACGGTTACACAAACGTTCGGCAGTCTGCGGCATCCCGGGATTGATAAACCCTGCAAAATCGGATTCGATCTGAAAATCGATATCGTCGGCATGCATGTTGTATTTCGGATTACCACTCAGCGGAGGCATGATGCCCTTCCAGTAGTTACGACGCGCCATGCGGTTGGCGTGACACAATTCGAACCGGGCATTGGCAAGCGAAGCCGCCACCGCCGAAGCCGGACAATTAAGTCCCAGACTGTCGATCACCATCATAAAACTCATCTGAGCATATAAGTCGTCGTTGGCCAACGCCTCTTTTACCTTGGCTTTATCCCAGGGCACTTCGCCTTCAAACAGTTCATTGTCGTGCACAAATTCAAAAGAGGCACCATACTCCACTCCGATCATTTTGCCAGCCCAACCGCCGGCCACTTTATCTTTATATACCTCGAACGAGATACGCTTTAACGGTTGCTGCTGTCCGGCAAACGCAGACAACGATACCAATAAAGCTCCTGCAATTATAATTTTCTTCATGTTTCTAAATTTCTTAATGGTCAATCCAGTATTTCTACACCCGAATGCCGTAGTGTTCGCAATACAATTTATAGAGATTCCCGGCCTGCTGATAAGCCGAATTCGGGCTCATAAAATGAGAGAATTCAAAGGTGATCGCTTTTTCCATCCCGGCTTCCTGCGAATGCTTCAGCTTCTTAATCAACTTATCCCAGCGAATGGGCAGAAAACGGATTGGCATGTCACGATCGAATGACTCAACGTTTGTCCAGCAATGCATTCCGAATTTCGAGGAGAGTTCTTTGTTAGCTATCAGGTAA
>CAZFTY010000016.1:0-13805 GCA_964521835.1 uncultured Microbacter sp. | reverse complement strand
AGAAGAATAGTTAATCGGTTGGATACTTAACGTCGAACTCTTTCGTACCGGGACATCTGCCCACCAGTACCAGGGGGAGACTCCTATTGCTTCCGATACGGTAAATGTTCCGTACGCAGCTCCCCTACGATCGCTTCCTACGATGACCAGCGCTTTTTTCACGCCTTTGAATGGATTGTCGATGGTTTTAATCGCATAGCACTCCCACTGGTTACGGATAGAATCTACCTGTAACTTTTTTGATTTGACAAGTTCCTGAATCAATCGGTTCTTTTCTATTGTCCCGATAATTACCGCATACCCGTTGAGCTTCGATTTGGACGATACCACAGGAGGCATCTTTCCGGTAACCCGTTTAATATCCTCAGCAAAAAGAGTCGCTGTTTTTTTTACGGAAACAAAATCGGTATTGTCATAACAAACCGATGCGATGGTTTTGTCTGTGGCAATCGGGAACCCTGAATTATCCCTGGGTGTTTGTTTGTAAGCTACAACCTGCGAGAACAGCAGATTGGGAACAAGCAACAATCCCACTATTATACGTTTCATATTCTTTCTGGTATTTTTTAGGTTTACTTTATCCGTATGTGACTTGCACGGTTAGTTGTCCGTTTCTGTTTAATAGTTGAATACTATCGTCAAAGTTAAGCTATGACATGCCCAATTGTTATGTAAAAAAACAAAGATCTTTACTTGTGTAAAGATCTTTGTCACTTCTCTCTAATTTGAATCTTAAACTAATACCTAATGAAAATTAGCAATAAAATATCGATCAATATCCTGTGTTTTGTGTCAATACACCCTCTTTATTCGCATCAATTGCCGATTGAGGAATAGCATATCTTGTATAAGCTTTCTGGAAGGTGACTACATCAGTCCGGGTTCCATAAACGCCACTATAGTAAGGATTGTAAGCCTGTACTCTATTATAGAAAATATCTTCTCCCAAGCGGGCAAGAGTCAATCTTCTTTTTTCTTCTATGCCCAATTCACGCATACGTTCGTCAAGAATGTAATCCAAACCTGCAACGCCAGAAACACCTGTTGCACTTACTTCTGCTAAGGTAGCAGGTACTGCATGTGCACGGTTTCTTACTACATTGATATCTGCAAGTGCCAGATCGAATCTTGTCAAACGAGCATAAGCTTCTGCTCTCAGCAGATAAGTTTCTGCCAAACGGAACATGTATTGATCGGTATATGTTCCTCCTGCACTGCTGGTAAGGGCATATGTGGAAGCATTAATTAGTGCCGATGGGTAAACATAGAGACCTGTACATTTTGTTTGATAACATGTAAGATAACGGCCCGGGAAAGATGTGGTTACATTATTGTCTCCCGTAAGGAATGACCATCCAGCAGCCGTATAATCCGCAAGTTTATCAATATCGATCGTGTCGTTTCCAAAGTCAGCTCTCCAAGCTGCCAATTGGGAAGCAGAGGTTGTATTGAATTTAAACTTCCTTACAAAGTTATGGTTGGCATTTCTCATGTCTTGTTTGAATTCGGTAGAGCCATAGCCACCCCAAACTTCTTTGTCGAAATGATAAGTCGGAATACAAGAGCCGATTCCACGGCCACCGGTATAGTCTCCTGTAGGCCAAGCAAACGGTGTGTATTGTTTGCCTCCTTTTGACATTCTGAACAGACCGGTTTGCGGGGCACACATTCTTTCCAGCAAAAAGCTTCCCGGAGAACTCCATATAGAGGTAATATCCATACCACCTGCTGTCGTTCCAAGATTTTCTTCCTGAATAACCCAGATTCCTTCTGTATTGCCACTGGCTCTGTTCTGATTGTTTCCACGGTATAAATCCCAGTAAACATCACCCGGAGTTTCGGTTTTTCTTGAACCGAAGCGGTTAGTCATTAAGCCAAGCGCAGGATCGCTTATTACAGCAGTAGCAGCATCGACAGCTTTCTTATAGTCGCCATGAGTCAAATAAAGTTCCGATAGCAAATGGTATGCTGCAGGAGCACTGATCTCACCATCTTTTACTGCCGTAACAGCCGGTAAGTTTGCAGCTGCATACTCTACGTCCGAAATGGCCTGTTCTATTGTTTGTGTATAGGTGGCTCTTGTATAATCAATTTTGGGTTTTGTCACCTCTACCAACGTGATAGGCACACCGAGGTTAAGCTTTTGATCTCCATAGAAGTATGCTAAAGTTCTGTAAGCAAGACCTCTGAAGAATTTGGCTTTAGCCACAAATACTGCTTGATCGGCTGACGGTACGGAAGATGATGGTAACCGATTAATAATTACGTTTGCCTGAGAGATAAGGAGATATAATTTATCCCAGTGAGCAGAAGCAATGGAAGAAGATGTTCCATAATTAGCTGCTAAGTTCGGATTTGAGTTACCGCTACTACCGTTAAGCAGCAAATCGGTTCCCATAAAAAAATCCTGGGCACTACGTTCCTGATTACCGTAAAACTCGTATCTGGTGAGATAATACAGCTCATTAACAGCCTGGTTAAAGTCAGAGGATGTGATATATGAGTTCGACGCACTCATAAAGTCCTTGGGTGTTTCTTTCAGGAACGAGTCTTCATTACATGCTCCTAATGTTATGGCCACTAAGACCAATGCTAAATATATTTTTTTCATTGTAGATTCGAATTAAAATGAAACATCAATACCGAACGTAAAGCTCTTCAATACGGGGCGACCCTCGTAGTCATCACCCGACTTGTTGATAGAGGAAGCCGACAGATTGTACATGGGAGTAATCGTCCCATTATTGGCTTCAGGATCCCATCCGTGCCATTTTGTAATGGTGAGCAGGTTTTTCCCTGTAACATATAGATTTACATTGTCTAACCCTACGACCGAAATTATTTTTTTTGGTACATTATAGCTCAACGTTACATCCTGCAAGCGGATAAAGCTACGATCTTCATAGCGGTAAGGGGTGATAGCTCCCGAACTGGTTGATGCTGAATATATACCATTAGGATTGGAAGGAGACCATACATATTTCACAAATTCGGTAAGGTGATTGTTTCCCCGTGCCGTATTGTCCTGAATCAACGAATAGGTATTTTCTCCTAAATATCCATCTTTACCTCCCTGAATTGAGTTAATAAAGAATGAAAGTGAAAAATCTTTGTAGGACAATTTGTTCATGATACTGAATCGGTAAGCAGGATCGGTTTTCCCCAAAATGGTGCGGTCTGCGGTTGTAATTTTGCCGTCTCCATCAACATCGTGAATTTTATAATCACCTGTATAATATCCGGCAGGTTTTGTATCATTGACCTGGTAGATACCATCTACTTTATATCCGTATATTGCAACAAGCGATTTCCCGATGAAAAGACCGCTGGTGACCAAATCTCCATTGCCGGTCAATGTTAATATTTTATTAGCATTGGACGAAATATTAAAGGTCGTACTCCATTGGAAATCCTTCTTTACAATGTTACGAGTGGTCAACGAGAGTTCAAAACCCTGATTCTGCAGGCTTCCCACATTGGATGTGATAGAAGAAAAACCGGTAATAGTTGGGATAGATACGGCAAATAACAAGTCGGTAGTTTTGTTTCTATATGCATCTATCGACCCCTGTATACGGTCGTTGAGCAGGTGGAAATCGAGGCCGAAGTTCACTCCGCCTGTTCTTTCCCATTTCAAATCTTTGTTTTCCATCGAACTCAATTCCTGACGAATTACAGCAGTACTTCCGTCACCGAATATATATCCGGAGCTGGTAGATACTTTTGCTAAAGAGCTATAACTGGCAACGCTGTTGCCGGTCATACCGTATCCGGCACGTACCTTCAAATAATTAATAACAGGCAATAAGTTTTTGAAGAAACCCTCTTCCGATGCAATCCACCCTAAAGCCGCCGAAGGGAATATAGCAGTTTTATGGTTGGCTGCGAATGACGAATTACCATCCCTTCTTAACGTAGCGGTAAACAGATATTTGTTGTTGTATTTATAATTCACACGTGCTATCTGATACAAAGAATGGCTGTCATTTGCATCAGAATTGACAAACTTATTTGTGCCTAATTCCAGACTATTGTAGCCTAATGCCATGTTGGTAAACTGAGTGGCATCTGCTTTTGTATAAGAGTATTGACTTGCTCCGATACCATATACTAAAGTGGCTCCGATGTTGTGCAACCCGATAGTTTTTGTGTAATTTACGATGTTATCCACTGTATAATTGTAGATTGTCGAAAACTCTTTATAAGCCTCACCCGAGAGTGAATTTCCGTAAGGATTGGATTGATAATGGGTATTAATCGTATAGTTGTTACCATAATTAATACGATAAGTCAAGCCTTTAACCGGCAACTGGAATTCAGAATAAACATTGCCTACAAAATAGGAGTGGCGTTCACGGTCGGAAATGTTATTTCCCATCAGCGGATTCCCATTTGCATTTTGCATTGGAGCAGAAGCTAAAGTTCCATCTGCATTATATGGTGATACTAAAGGACTCATTGTGTACAATGTCCACAAGGTTGGTTCTGCTCCATCCTGGTTGATAAACGAACCGGAAGTTTGAACGCCTAATTGCCACCAGGGCTCAACTTTCGCATCCAAATTGACGCGAATACTGTTACGTTTGAAATTATCATTAATCAGTAAGTTCTGTTGATTTGTATTCCCATAAGAAATCAAATAAGACATGGCATCGCTTCCGCCTGAAATGCTTATTTTGTTTTCGAATATAGACGGGGTTTGTGTTCCGGCTTTCCACCAGTTAAAGTCTGTAGAGGTAATCGTTCCGTCAGGATTTTTCATTGTTGTTACCGGCAAATAGTTTGCCAGCACAAAGGCAGAATTCTCTTGCGTATATCCTGATGCTTGCGTATAGGCCTGATCCCACATGATATTCTTGATGAAATTGAGGGATTGAGCTCTGTTCATCAGTGAGTAATCGTGCGTTGCACTTTGAGTGGTATAGGATGAAGAGAGACTAACTCTGGCTTTACCGGCTTTTCCCTTTTTGGTGGTAATAAGCATAACACCATTCGTAGCGGCAGCACCATAAACGGCGGTCGAACTGGCATCCTTCAAAATATTGACCGATTCTATATCGGCAGGGTTAATCGATGATAAGTTTCCGGAAACAATACCATCAACAACAACCAAAATACCGGTATTCCCGCTGATGGTGTTTTTACCACGAATTTGAATATCAGGAGTACTACCGGCACTTGTCGTCTGTCCAATATTCAAACCGGGCACCGAACCTTGCAGAGACTGAACAATGTTCGTGTTAGGCGATTTTTCAAAATCTTTAATATTGGCACTTGCGATTGATCCGGTAAGGTCACTTTTTTTTGCCGTACCATAACCAATTACAACGACCTCGTCTATTTGAGTCGAAGAGGGTTGAAGCTGTATTTTCATCTCTTTTTGGCCAGTAGAGACAACGCTTTGGGTTTTATACCCGATATACGAAATATCAAGTGTTGATTGAGGTTTTACGTCCAGCTTGAATTTTCCGTTTACATCCGTAATGGTTCCGGTATTGGCGCCATGTACTTTTATATTTGCTCCAATTACAGGAGTCCCGGTTTCATCTATTACAGTTCCTTGCACAACCGATTGCGCAAAACTGCATAATGAAAACAATAACATAGGCAACATTATCATTGTTGCCTTAAGAAATCGACATTTGTTTTTCATAAAATTGCTTTAGTTGATAATTGAAGATAGTATATGCTTTGTGTAACTTTTAAATGTTAAAAAAATAAAGTAAGAGGAGGTGTATTTTGGTTGGGGGAGGCGGCTACAACCGTTTCTGCAAAACAGAAAAAGTCAGGAATAATATGTTCTTCATGTAAGTAAAAATGACCAGTATAATGGGGCGTTCTTGTGAACAGTTTATTGTACGCAAAGATCAATGATTATGTTGATTTGGATTTGTCATTTTGAGTTTTTGATTAGCAATTTTAAATCGTTTTTAGTGGGGTTGAGACATAAAAAAATGAGTGATATAAATTAATTATATCACTCATTTTCAATGTAATATTTTTAATAAAATGGTTTTTTTGGCGTTAATTCATCAAAATGTCTGTTGGCGATTTCCCGAAATGTTTACGGAAGACTTTGCTAAAATAGGCCAGGCTTGTGAAGCCACACAATTCACTTACTTCTGTGATGGAATATTTACCGGACTGAAGCAGTTCCACCGCATGGTTCATCTTTATTGTTTTAATGAAATCAACCGGAGACAAATTGGTTAGCGATTTGAGTTTCCGATACAACACCGATGCGCTGACATTCATGGCAGATGCGAATTCATCTTTCCCGAATTCAGATTCCGTCATGTTCTCGTGAACGATTGATAATGCTTTTTTAATAAATTTATCGTTGTTTTCGTTCTCCACAATAGGATCCTCATTATGCCCGGCCATCAGCTTTAGAGCTTTTTCTTTGATGATTTCACGGTTACGAATAATGGTTTTGATCCGCTGTAGAAGCAATGAAACATCGAAAGGTTTTTTCAGGTAATCATCCGCGCCCAATCCAATACCATGTAGTTCCTCCGCTTGTTCCGATAGGGCGGTAAGCAGAATGATGGGTATATGCGATGTTTGATAGGAGGATTTGAGTAGCCGGCATAGTTCCCACCCGTCCATATTTGGCATCATAACATCAGAAACTACCAGATCAGGCATCGTTTTCTGAATCATTTGCCATGCTTGCCGGCCATCTTCTGCCAGATCGACCTCAAAAGTTTTTCCCAATGCCAGCTTGATGAAATTGCGTAAATCATAATTGTCATCCACTACCAGAATTTTCATCTTCTTGGATTTGGGATTATCTCCTTCTTCTTCAATCTCCGGATCTTCCTTTTTAAATTGATTCAAAATTTTAGAGAATGGCTGTGCGTGATTAACCTCTCCATAAGGGATAGTTACCTGAAAAGTGGATCCTACATTTTCTTCGCTTTGACAAGTGATATCTCCACCATGTAGCAATACATATTGTTTCGCCATTAACAGGCCTATTCCTGAACCGATTGCTTTGGAATTTATCGCATTCGTATCCCGATAAAATTCATTAAAAAGCCGTTGCTGCCCCTCTTTGCTGATGCCAATACCCTGATCTTTAATTGTAAATACCCATTTGTCTGGTAAACAGTTGATCTGTAGGTCAATTTGTGTGTCGGGATATGCATATTTAATAGCGTTCGATATCAGGTTGCTGATTACTTTTTCTATCATCATTTCGTCAATATTGCAATAACAGGAGGCCTGATCCGCTTGCAGGACGATCTTAACATTTTTGTTTGCCGCCAACGATTCATACATCATTTTCTGAAGATTGACCATTTTAACAATATCGACCCGTTGGAGCGATAATTGTTCCTTCCCAACATCCAGTTTTTGAAAATCCATTAACCGGGTCACCACATTTGATAACCGCCTTGCCTGTTCGAGCGCAAGATGCAGGTAATATTTACGGGTCGGAGCATTGGCCGTCCCTTTGTGCAGTTCTTCGATCGGAGCCGTAATCAATGTAAGCGAAGTGCGGATTTCGTGCGCTGTGTTGGCAAAAAACTTAATCTTTTCTTCGGCATGTTGTTGATTCAAATAGTTAATATAATAACGGAACAGCAAGTACAAAATACTGATAATTATGCCACACATCAGCGAAACGAACCACCATTTCTGCCAGAGAGGAGGAGTGATAGATATAGATAAAGTGCGTTCGGCGATGATATGTGACGCCGAACTATCATACATGCGTATCTTCAAATTGTATTTTCCACTTGGAAGGTTGGTGTAGGTTATTATCCGTTGTCTGACAGGCGTGTGCCATTCCGAATCAAAACCTTCTAATAACCACGAAAATTTTGAGTCGGAAGCGTTGACTCCGAGTGATAACAACTCAAGAGCGAGTGTATTCTGGTTATAGTTCAATGCCAGCTTTTGTAAATGATTCAAGGGTGTGGTAAGGTGAAAATTCGGATTGTCTTTGATGGAGCGCCCCGACACAGACAAGTCCTCGAAATAAATCACTCCTTTTGTTTTAATGTCCCGGATGATGCGGGAATTAAAAAGGATGGCACCATTAACCGTTCCCCATAATAGATCTCCATTTTTTAGGCGACAATGTGCGTTCACATTGAAAGATATGTTTGAAAAAGGAAGAATCGATTCATAGGTAAACACTTTCTCTGTTTTCAGGTTAAACTTACAAAGACCGGCTTCCGTTCCGAGCCACAAATATCCATCTACGGCCATTATCCCGTTGATGTAATTGGATGGTAGCCCCGATTTCATTGTAAAATAACGCGTATGACCACTCTTCAGATCGTATGAAACCAACCCGTCGCCTTTGGTGCCGGCCCACACTTTCCCATCGCATACAGCAATATCGTGCACTAAACAATGGCTCAGCAACAATTTTTCTTTTCCTGTTTGCTTATCCAGAAGTAATAATCCGTCCGGACAATCGAAAAACATTTTCCCCGGGCTCAACTCCATCAACGGATTCAGCGATTTTTCGGGATATGTGCGGGTCTCCTTGGTCTTGACATTAAAATATGTAGTCTGGCTACGGGTCCCGCCTATCCATATATCACCCTGTGAATCTTTTTTAATAGAGGTAATAAAATTGCTATTTATATTTGGGTTATTGCCTTCCATGTAATGAGCGATTTCTTTGCCAGACCTCTCATCCAGTAAATAAACTCCCGAAGCATATGTGCCCGCCCATATTCGTCCTAAATTGTCTTCGCAGAGGGATAGAAATACAAGAGCTTGTCCGTCTTTGTTATGGTAATACGATCTCCATTGGTCGGTTTTTACATTCCACTGGCTAATCCCGTTATTGGTTGCAAACCAGATATTTCCTTGCGAATCTTCTATGATTTTGTTAATGTAGTTATCACACAATGAATTGGGTTTGTTGATAGTGTGAAATATTTGCTGGATGTGTGGTGGCGTTTGCTCATAAAAGGATACCCCGCTACTAAAAGTTGCTACCCATACCCGATTATTTTTGTCGCAAATAATATCATATATCCCATTACCGGGCAATGAAAACGGATCGTCGACGTCATTTTTATAGATGCTGATTACTTTGTTTGGAGCCTTTCGCTCTACTTTCCAGAGACCCTGTCCGTCTACACCGATCAACAGAGTAGAGTCCGAACTTGGCGTAATGGCTAATATGGGTTTGTTGGGCAATGAGGCGATTGGGGCTTTAGAGAATGCCCCGGTTTTGAATACGTACTGATACAATCCATTCGCATCGGTACCTATCCAGAGTTTTTGTTGCAATTTATCGTAGTAAAGTTTGGATACAGTAAAGCGTTTTTCCGCTACATCATTGACCAGATAATGGAATACATGCGTATTAATATCAACGAGGCTCACGCTTTTAGCGTTGGATACAATTAAATGATCACTATCATACCACACTATTCTGATCACCTCTTTCGAGTTTCCAACTTTTTTAGCTATCCCGTTGGCATAGTGGTACAGGCCTACCGATGTCGCCAGCCAAAGTCCGCCCCGTTTATCCTCCTTCATATCATGAAGATATGCGAAATTATTGTGTATCAACTCTTGCATATTCAGCAAGAAGACAAACTTATCCTTGATAGAGTTGTAGTAATATACCTGCCCGTTGAAGGTGTAGGCGTAAAGATGTGTGTTGTTGTATAGTAAACGTACATTGATAAAACCGGTAGCTTTGGAAGGGAGGCTGTATAGCTTGTAATCATTTTCAGTCAGGCGTAAGATCCCCGTTTTCGATGCAGTCCAAATAAACCCGTTGTTGTCTTCACAGATGGAGTAGGTTTCACGTATCGATATTCCATATCGTATATTGATACTGTAAAATTTTGTGTTTGACGCGAATGCTGCTATAAATGGCAGTATCGCACAAATAATAAACAATTTGAATTTCATTTGTAAATGTTTTGTCTATGAAGTCATCTCGACTTTTCGGGAACGAAATATTTTCACCTCATTTTTGGTTTGCTGACCTCTCACCGATGATTGTAAAAAGAGGAGATTTTATTCATTTTGCAATGTTTCAGTCCTCTTTTGGATTGAAAATACAGACCTTTTATCGTCTGCAGGATTGGACGGTCAAAAAAAACAAAAAGCCAGAATGACTTTTATGGTCAAACAGAACCTTCGGAACCGGAGTGCGAAAGGTTTAAATTACAAACATCTATTTATCCGACGGATAATCTCTTTGCCATAAACGTGTCATAACAGACTTCATTGATAGATAAATGCGAGTGCGAATTTAGAGCTTTTTGTCAGTACAATTATATAGAAATAGAACGAATGTGAGAGCCGGTTTGATAGTGTCATGGTGTGTATGTTGCATTTTTAGCGTGTATCTATTTGATAATGATTATATTGAGCTTTTGTCCCGAGGGCACGGTTACGTATCTTTGCTGTCAGAAAATTAGTATTTTTGTAGTTTTAATTTCATTTTTAAATAGTTGCAAATTGCGGCAACCGCTAATGATTGAAAAAAACTTTTGGCTGTGATGTTATAAATGAGAGAAAGCTTCGTCATATTATAAAATGAATCCCGAACGATTTAAAGCGGAAGTTGTACCGTTGCGTGAAAAATTGTTCTACATAGCATGGAAAATGCTGGAAGAAGAACAAGATGCTGAGGATGCCGTGCAAGAGGTATTTCTCAAGCTGTGGCACGTTCGCGATTCGCTCGATCAATATGACAGTATTCCGGCTTTTGCCACTACGGTGACTAAAAATATCTGTATTGACAAGATACGGATTCGGGGGAGGGAGACATCGCTCGACGATGAGATATACCGGCAGGCCGGGCCGGACAATCCCTATCTGCAGCTGGAGCGGAAAAACAGCGATGAGATCATCCGGTTTATAATTGAGAGGCTACCGCCGTTACAACAGGCAATTATACGAATGAAGGATATTGAAGAATACGAAATTGAACAAATAGCCGAAATAACCGGCACTCAGGTTGAAGCCGTGCGGATGAACCTGTCGAGAGCACGAAAAAAAGTGAGAGAGGAGTACGTAAAATGGACAAGATAATGCAATTATTCAGCAAAAATAAGACAATCAGCATGAAAGAGGCCGATGCGCTTCTGGAAAAATACTATGAAGGATTTACTTCGGCTGAGGAAGAGCGGCTGTTGCATCTGTTTTTGTCGCAACCGGGTTTGCCCCAACGGTATGAAGCCGATCGGGCCATGATGGGCTATTTTGCCGGCGAGAAACAAACGGTCAAACCGGTGAAAAGGCCTGTAATCATCCCGATGATTCGCTGGGCAAGCGTGGCGGCGGCTTTGATCGGAGGAATTTTTCTGGTTCGGTCGGTGATGATGGAAAAGCCTCAATGTTATGCGTATGTAGATGGGGTGAAAGTAACCGATATGACGGCCGTAAAGGCAGAGGCTATGCAATCGATCGACGCAATTGCTTCCGGACCCGATGAGGTAGCTCAAACGACAAAGCAGTTCAAAACCGAACAAGTTATAAAAGATCAACTATCTGTATTTTCAGGAAACTAATAAAACCAAAATAAAATGAGACGCTCAACTAAACTTTGTTTTCTTCTGCTCGCGATGATGGCATTGGCTTTGCCACAGCATCTGTTGGCGCAGAAAGATTTGCAAATCAGCAAAGTGTTCGATATTTACGGGAAAAAGAAAGGAGTTACCATGGTAGAGCTTTCGGGCGAAATGCTGGGTGACTATAACCTCTCTCTCTTCAAAAGCATTGTCATTAATGATGATCCTGCCGCCGGAGATTTTATCCGTAAATGTATTGCTAAAGACCAGGAAGGAGCCAAAAAGGTGAAACAGGTAATCTCCAGCGGAAATCTCTCTACAATCATTTTGCAACTTCCCCGTAAAGGTCGGCTCAACCGTCTGATTCTTTACAATGCCACCTCGTCGGGTTATAAAATCACGCTGGTTTATCTGGAGAGTCGTGATGAAGTTGACGATATTCTGAATCTATTGTTGAAAAAAAAGTAATACATAAAAGAATTATCCTATGAAAAAACTAATTGCACTTTTAATGGCATTCCCTTTTGTTGGACTTGCTTTGAATGCGACAAATCTGGCAGTCGATACCACGGTTCATTTCAATCAAAAAACGATTAAAATAGCCGATGGTGACGATCAGATAAAAATAAAGGTTTATAATGAAGCGAACGATTCTGCGGCATATAAACAGCTTTATGAGGGTATTTACAGTGACAATAAAACGTATGAAAAGTGGACGGTAATAGAAGATGTGGGACTACAACTGCCTTTTTTCAATAAAAAACATACGCAAAATGATTTTCATCATTACCACATGGAGCCTCACTATGCCGGTTTCGGGTTGGGATATGGCAATATAACGAACAGCGCGCACAATGAGTTATCGAGTGTCAATGGCCTTGCAATTAAACCCGACGAATCGACGGAGTGGTTTATCAATCTGATAGAACATATATTGCCCATTTATCGGAACAATCTTGGAATCACTACCGGACTTGGAATGAGCTGGCAAACATTCCGTCTCGATAACAATACCCATCTGGTAAATGTGAACGGAGTGACGGGTGTTTATGGCGCTCCTGCCGGTATAAAGTATGAGTATAGTCGCCTGAAAGTGGTACATCTTACCTTGCCTATTCTTCTCGAATGGCAGCCTTCGTTCGGTCGCGACCATAAATCGTTCCTCTCGGCGGGTATAGAAGCCGGAATTAAAACATTTTCTTCGTATAAAGTGAAGTACAACGATGCCGAGGGCAATACCATCAAACGGGTGGAAGATCACGGATTGAACACCAATCCATTGTCGGTTAGCCTAATGGTGCAGGCCGGATACGGAGATATGAGCATTTTTGCAAAATATGGGTTGTGTAAAATTTTTCAGGATGGGAAAGGTCCTGATGTCAGGGCCGTTTCTCTGGGACTGATGCTTCATTTTTAAGGAATAGTCACTCTTTTTTTTAAGGGCGGAATCGTCAATAACAGATGATTCCGCCCTTTGTCATGTTAAAAAACACACAGTTTATATGTTTGTGAGCAGCTTTTTGGTGAGTCACTCGTTGTTAATATTCTGCTATCTAAGTCGATACCATAAAAGCATGTTTTACAACATATAATTGGTCAACCAAAGTCGGTACAACTATTGGGATAAAGAATTAATTTTGTCACTGTTTGCAAACTACAGATTGCAAATTGAAGCATTTTGTGAAAAGTAGAGTTGCCATTTTAATGAAAAAATCACACGTATTGCACACAATTCGTACAATTGTGCACCTGTAAATGGCATAATGATGCGAAAACCAGTATGATAACTAACCGAGAATCTATACAGGAATTACAACAACACACCGGCGTAAATGTAAACCGCTGTTATCAATGCGGTAAATGTAGTGCCGGTTGCCAGTTAGCCGACGAAATGGATTTTCCTCCCAGTATGGTAATGCACCTGTTGCAAACCAAAGACGAGGAGCTGTTTCAGCAACTGTTACATTCGAAAACGATATGGCTTTGCGTGTCGTGCCAGAACTGTATTGAACGTTGTCCGATGTCCATCGACATCCCTCAGATCATGGATTATCTCCGCGAAAAATCGGCCGGCGCACACAAAATCAAGCACCAATCGCGCGACATTGTCGCTTTCCACCGCGCCTTCCTCGATTCCATCAAATATACCGGACGTCTGTATGAAATTGGCCTCATAGCCGGTTACAAGACGCGCACCTTCCATCTGATGCAGGATGTGAAGCTGGCTCCGAAGATGTATGCCAAAGGCAAATTGCCGTTGGTGCCCGAGATGATTACAGGAACCCGAAATAGCAAAGGAAT
>CAZFTY010000015.1:0-13961 GCA_964521835.1 uncultured Microbacter sp. | reverse complement strand
CGTTACACTTTTCTTCGTCTATTTTGATAATTGTCCGTTTCATTATTATGTATGTTGTTTTATATGTTTTCTGGTGCAAAGATAGAGCGCTTCGGCATTTGAAAAGTGTAACCAATATTACAACGGGAAGATTTTTGTGCGGGGTATCGGAATTCGGAAGAATCGTGCTATTTTTGCATTGCAATGGAACAGACTCCCGAAATAGTAACTCACCTGATCGACGATCATCTCTTCGAGACTTCCGGTTTTGCCCTGAAACGGATGGAGGATGTCTATCGCAAGAATAACGGAGCCCCCGATGTGCCGCATCGTCACGATTATTATTCCATTATTTTTATTGAAAAAGGAGAGGGCGAACATGTGGTCGATTTTACCACATACAAGGTGGAAAACCAGACCATCTACTTTTTGTTGCCCCAACAGATGCATCAGGTGATTATGAAGAGCCAACCGAAAGGGTGGGCCATCACTTTCACCGAGCAATTCCTGATTCGCAACGCCATTCCCGACAAGATGATTAACGACCTCTATCTTTTCAACGATTACGGCCAGTCGCCTCCGCTGCCCATCCGTGATGAGGATATGCCGGTCTATGTGGGTCTGGTGGAGCAGATGTTTCATTTCGCGCAGGCGATAGAGAACTACAAACTGGAGGCGGTCGGTTCGCTGGTGAAGCTGTTTCTTATTCAGAGCAACAACCACTGCTCCATGCACAAACTGCATAATCCGCAAATGGTGGAGACCAGTAATCATTTGCTGCGTAATTTCAAAAAGCTGCTTGACGAGCACTACGCTTCGTGGCACATGGTATCCGATTATGCCGCGGAGATGGCCGTGACCGGCGACTATCTCAATAAAACGGTGAAGGCGCTTACCGGCAAGTCGGCCAAAGAGATGATTCAGAGCAAGCTGCTGACAGAAGCCAAACGTGCGCTCATCTTTACTCCGGTATCCAACAAAGAGTTGGCCTTCTCTCTCGGCTTTGAAGAGGCGGCTCATTTCAACAATTTCTTCAAGAAGATTTCGGGGCAGACTCCTTCCGAATTCCGCGCTTCGGTGCATTAGTCCTGATTTTTGCACTTATTCCCCTGATTTACGTACTTCGACCGCTTTTGGGCTGCCGTACCTTTGTTGCATCAAACAATACGGACTAAACGACTTCCAGGTCGCTTAGCGTTACAACCACAAAACATCAGGACAATGAAAACAATACTTCATACGGCAACAAGCAGGGGTCATGCCTATCATGGCTGGCTCAATACCTACCATACCTTTAGTTTTGCCAACTATTACAATCCCGAAAGAGTTCATTTCGGGGCACTTCGGGTGCTCAACGATGATACCATTGCCGAGGGCGAAGGGTTCGATACCCATCCACATGACAATATGGAGGTGATTACCATTCCGTTGCATGGCGCGGTCGAACACAAAGACAGTATGCACAACAGCGAGATTATCCGCTCGGGCGAAATTCAGGTGATGAGTGCCGGAACCGGCATTTTTCACAGCGAATACAGCAAAGATGGTTTTGGCGATACTTCGCTGCTACAGATCTGGGTTTTTCCGAATAAGAAAAACGTTACACCCCGTTACGATCAGATTTCGCTGGCCGACGTGGCGAAGAAAGACGAACTCTATCAGGTTCTCTCGCCGAACCCCGACGATCAGGGAGTCTGGATTCATCAGAACGCATGGTTTCATCTGGGCGATCTGTCGGAAGGCTGGGCGGGTGAATACACATTAAAAAATACCGGCGATGGCGTTTATTTCTTCGTGATAGATGGAGAAGCCGAGGTGGCAGGGCAAAAACTAAACCGACGCGACGGCTTTGGGGTTTGGGAAACCGACACTATTTCAATCAAAGCAACCAAACAAACACAACTTCTATTGATGGAAGTTTCAATGTATTTTTAATCAATAAATAACTCAAAATTATGATCAAACAATTTTTTTCAACGAACACACAATCGTGGTCGTTACTTGTAAGCAGATTAGCCCTCGGGGCAGTGATTTTACCTCACGGTATGCAAAAAGCGTTAGGCGCTTTCGGTGGATATGGTTTGAGCGGAACCCTCGGGTTTATGCACGGACAGATGGGAATGCCGGTGATTCTGGCATTGATGGTGATCTCAGCCGAATTTCTCGGCAGTATCGGAGTGATTCTGGGTGCCGGAACCCGTTTTATGGCCTTCTCTATCGCACTTACATTGGGAGGTGCCATGTTTCTGGGCGGACATGTCGACAACGGGTTCTTTATGAACTGGTTTGGCACTCAAAAGGGCGAAGGAATGGAGTATTTTATTCTGGTGCTGGGTCTCGCCATTTCGGTTCTCATCGGTGGTAGCGGTAAATTCTCCGTAGACAACTGGATAGCGAAGAAACTGAAATAATCTCCATAGGCTAAAGAAAGAGTTCATGTCGAGTATGTAGAAAAATTAAAATCAATTACTTCGTAGAAACTACAACAGATCACTCAATAAGCTTTTGTCTCCGATCAACTGAGCAAGTTGATTTATAAAGAATAAGCTTCAGAGTGATACAACAACAAAAAAAGGCATCCAATTCGGATGCCTTTTTTGTTGATATATTTTCGTCATTAATTAAAACGATACTTTACGCTAACCTGCAAACTCCAACATTGACTTTTATTCAGATATCGGTCATATGTTTTCGTAGGATAAGTTCCTCCTGCTGGTTTGTACATTGAAAAAATAGGAACATTATTGGCATCTTTGCCTTCGTAGTTTAATATTTGTCCATAGTTACTTGCCGCCATGTTCTTATTTACACCCCATGTTGAATTAAGTAGGTTGCCAAAATTCATAACGTCTACTCCAAACGACAATACATGTTTCGTTTTACCCACATTCACTTTGAGATCTTGAACAAATTTCAAATCAAATGTATGAACAAATGGAGCACGAGCTGCATTTGCTTCTGCATACTCTCCTTTATGTTTTTTCAAATAAGAATCTTGTTCCATAAAAGCGAAAAATGCATCTTCATCAGCCTGAGTCTTGAACTTAATATCGCCTCTATTTTTAGGAATGTAGATCAAATCCGACTTATTTCCATCACCATTCATGTCATTTGTATAGTAGAATGTGTTACCATAAGGAGAATAACCTGTATAATATACACTTACCGTAGTATTAGTAGGCAATTTATAAGAGACATTGGCAATTATTCTATCCGGCACAACATATTGAGAACGTTGCACTCCAGCGGTATTTGGTCCATTAATTGAATTAATACCTACCCAAGCAGAATTCGCATTGGAACCCGGCATGCCCGAGACTTCTTTCATTTCTGTATGAGTATATGCTGCCATTAACTCCAAATTCTTAATAGGTTGTGTATTGACCGTCATATTCATCGTATAACCATATCCCTTGCTGGTATTTGTTAACACACAAGCATCTTTCACCGTATTATATAAATAGGATGACGGATAGATATAGCGATTATCGGGACCACTAAATGTTTGCCATGAAGCATCCGGACTCTTAACTGCATAATTATCAAGCTTTACTGCATAGATATTTTTGGTGTAAGTAGCTTCTAATGTTACAGACAATGGGAAAACAACAGGCACCTTATAGTCTACAGCTAAAGCTGTTTTCCATACCTGAGGCATTCTAAAATTCCTATCCACGCCAGCTATCGAACTGGGAACACTACCATCTTTAGGTGTAACTACAGTTTGGAATCCAAGTTTTTCGATTGCTTTGGTCGGATCTGTAATAATATCTCCTGCCAGCAAATTCAAACGAGGGTCTCTTGTTTTGACAGTACCAGTAGAATTAAATACAGTTTGAACTTTTTGAAGAATCTGATTCATACCAGCATTAGAAGGCATATTGGTAAAGAATACCAGTGGTAAACGACCCGTAAATAACCCTGTTCCTCCACGAAGAACGATGGATTTGTCATTTTTAATATCCCAGTTAAAACCTATTCGCGGAGAAAGGTTTACTTTTGCCTTCGCCCACTCTCCGGTATTGATATGGCGTCCGCCAAAATCAAGATTCAAAATGCCATTATTTGTCATAATGTCATTCGTAAATACCAAATAATCAGCTCTGATACCTGCAGTAAATTTTAAATTCGGTTGAATATTCCATTCATCCTGAACATAAGCTCCATACTGGTTAAAGGCAACCGCATTCGAAGGAATAAGCTTGCCATTCGTTCCGTAGGTTAATGCATAATCTACCGGAGCTGCGCCATTTATAAAATCACTTATACTTGCATACCGGTAATATCCTGTCCCATTACGCATATAATTATTATCTGCCATTTGATGTTCAAAACTTATACCGCCAGTAATTTTATGAGCATTCAAATAGTATGTAAAGTTATCTGTGATCGTAGTAATTTTATTTTTCACCCCATTATTAAAGGTAAATAATTCATATCCAGCGGAAATATACGGATTTAAAGCATCCTTACCAGAAGCAATATCTCCACTCATAATATCAATAAAAGGGAAATCGCTGGAGTTAGAACCGCGTATATCTTGAATATCTGAATACGTAAACAATAGTTGGTTAGATATCTTATTTCCAAATCGGCTATTCAATTCTGCAGTTCCCGAGTTCACAATATTTTCCATGGAATACATGGAATTTGCATAGGACATCGACCACGCAGACATACGGTTTTTCCCCTGATCACGATAGCCTCCATCTGTTGAATTTCCATTAGGTGCATTCCAACTGGTATTTTTAGTGTGATTATAACGCAAACTTAACTTATGGTTATTCGTAATATTCCAGTCTAACCGACCCAACCATTTAAAATTAGTTCTATCACCGGGAAAACTGGTAAAAGAACCTGTATCATAACCATATTTAGTTTTCAAATAAGTTGATACTTTTTCCAAATCGGCTTCAGTTACTCTGGAGATGCGTTGATTATCCGTAACGCCGTTGGTTGAAGCTCTCCAATCAACTACTTGACCTGGAGATTTTTCCGTTTCAATATTCGCAAAAAAGAATAATTTATTCTTAATAATAGGTCCACCTAAAGTGAATCCATAAGATGTTGTAGATTCTTTCGGTCTATCACCCAAACTATAGTCACCAATTTTATTTCCTCTCATGCGTTGATTGGTGGTATACATGTAAGCTGTTCCTTTAAATTCATTCGTACCAGATTTCGTAATTGCATTGACACCGCCTCCAATAAAATTTGTTTGTCTGACATCAAATGGAGCTACGACAACCTGTACTTCTTGAATAGCATCCAAAGAAATTGGACTGCCACCTCCAGGCAAGGAAGAACTCAACCCAAAGTTATTGTTTAAGTTTGCACCATCGACAGTGAAATTTGAAGAACGACCATCACCGCCGGCAAAGCCCATTCCATTGGCATACGGAGATAAACGAGCAATATCAGAAATATTTCTGCTTATAGTAGGAATTGTCGCCATTTTTTCCTGACTTATATTCGTAGTCGCACCTGTTCTCTCTACATTAAATTTAGAGGCACTAGCAATAACCACAACCTCTGACAAACTACTTGTTTTTTCTTTTAAAACAGCATCCACTTTAAGCGTTTCTCCCAAAGGAATATTCACATCGGTAATTTCTTCAGATACATGCCCTAAATAAGCAATAACTATTTTATACGGCCCACCAGGTCGTAACCCCTGAAGAGCAAAACGCCCGTCAGCATTTGTAATTGTACCATATTTTGTACCAGATGGCATATGAGTAGCCTGAACAGTTGCTCCTATTAAAGACTCCTGTGAATCTACTACTTTGCCACTTATACTCGAAGTAGTCATCTGCGCCACAGCCAACAAAGCCCAAACACATCCCAGTGCCGTTAGCACTAATCGTTTACATGCTTTTTTCATAAAAATAAAATTAAATTCGACATCAAATTAGTTCTTTTATACGAAAGCCGATTTCTTATAGCATTCCTTTAAGGAAAGAAGTTTCAACAAAATTATAACTCGTTGAAAATAAAAAAAGAAACTCTAATATGCGGAAAGTCAATAATACACGACAAAAATATTTATAATTATTCATTTTTCACACATTTGCTTTATGAAGTTTTCAACAATTTGTACTCCACATATGTTAATTAATAAAGTGAAAATGATTGAGTTTATTTTTGGGGAGCACAAAATTACGTCAGTAACTCGAAAAAAATATTACAAATATGTGAAGAATCATAACGATAACACATAATTATTTTAAGAATTAAATTTGCGTGAAAGCCTATTGCCCACGAAAGATATTATTTTTACTTTTGTCTCTAAATAGACTTCACACTTGAAGAATGACAAACCGTTTTGAATGAAGCATATACGAAATTTTTGCATTATTGCCCACATCGACCATGGTAAAAGTACACTGGCTGATCGCCTGCTGGAAATCACCAACACAATCGCTCAAAAAGATTTGCAGGCTCAGGTGCTCGATAACATGGATTTGGAGCGAGAGCGCGGTATTACTATTAAAAGCCATGCCATTCAGATGGAATATGAACTGGATGGTCAACAATATATTCTCAATCTGATCGACACTCCGGGCCATGTCGATTTTTCGTACGAGGTGTCGCGCTCCATCGCCGCGTGCGAGGGTGCGCTGCTTATTGTCGATGCTACGCAGGGTATTCAGGCTCAAACAATTTCAAACCTTTACATGGCTATCGAACACGATCTTGAAATCATTCCGGTGATGAACAAGATGGATATGGATAGTGCCATGCCAGAGGAGGTGGAAGATCAAATTGTTGAATTGCTCGGATGCAAGCGGGAAGAGGTTATCCGTGCCAGCGGTAAAACGGGACTTGGTGTGGAAGAGATTCTACATGCCATCGTCACCCGTGTAAAACCGCCGGTAGGCGATCCGGAGGCTCCGCTGCAATGCCTTATTTTCGACTCTGTCTTTAACTCGTTTCGTGGTATTATAGCCTATTATAAAATCATCAACGGAACGATTAATAAGGGCGATCTGGTTAAATTCGTCGCTACTCAAAAGGAGTACGAGGCCGACGAAATCGGAGTGCTGAAATTGGATATGTCGCCACGCAGTACGCTTAGTGCAGGCGATGTAGGGTACATTATATCAGGAATTAAAACCTCCAAGGAGGTAAAGGTGGGCGATACCATCACCCACGTCAAACGTCCGTGTGAGAAAGCGATTGACGGTTTTGAGGAGGTTAAACCGATGGTTTTTGCCGGCGTCTATCCTATCGAAACGGAAGATTTTGAGGATCTTCGTTCCTCGATCGAAAAGTTGCAGCTCAACGATGCTTCGCTCACTTTTGAACCGGAGTCATCCATCGCGCTGGGATTCGGGTTTCGTTGCGGTTTTTTGGGATTGCTCCACATGGAGATCATTCAGGAGCGCCTCGACAGGGAGTTCGATATGAATGTAATCACCACCGTACCGAACGTAAGTTACCGTGTATTTACCAAAAAAGGGGATATGATTGAGGTTCATAATCCGTCCGGTTTACCCGATATAACGCTGATCGACCATATCGAAGAGCCGTACATCCGGGCCTCGGTGATTACGCAGACTAATTTTTTGGGCGCGATTATGACCCTTTGCCTTGGCAAACGGGGTATACTGATAAAGCAAGACTACATCTCGTCGAACCGGGTGGAGCTGATCTACGACATTCCACTGGGTGAAATCGTATTCGATTTTTACGACAAACTGAAAAGTATCTCCAAAGGATACGCTTCGTTCGACTATCACATGCACGATTTTCGCGAGTCGAAGTTAGCCAAGCTCGACATTCTGTTGAACGGTGAATCGGTGGATGCCTTGTCGTCGCTTACGCATATCGACAATGCCTACAACCTCGGTCGCCGGATGTGTGAAAAGCTGAAAGAGCTGATTCCGCGTCAGCAGTTCGATATTGCCATACAGGCTGCTATCGGAGCAAAAATTATTGCCCGCGAAACCATCAAGGCCGTACGTAAGGATGTTACTGCCAAATGTTATGGTGGAGATATTTCCCGAAAACGTAAGCTGCTCGAAAAACAGAAAAAGGGAAAGAAAAAAATGAAACAGATCGGGTCTGTGGAAGTACCGCAAAAAGCTTTTTTAGCTGTACTCAAACTGGATTAATTTGAATCGTTTCAATTTTATTATTGTCAGTTAAAATAATAGATATATGACCAAAAAAGAGATCACGCCACAGGCCAGGAAGATGTTGAAATGGTTTTGGCTAAGTTTTGCAGGGTTTTTATTGGCTGTTGTGTTGCTGTTTATTGCCATATCGTTCGGATGGATCGGCTATTTGCCACCAATCAGCGAACTACAAAACCCCCGCAACCGGTACGCTTCCGAAATTTACTCTTCGGACATGAAGCTGTTGGGCAGTTTCTCGCTCAGTTCTGGCAACCGGATGAACGAGATCTATCAAAATCTTTCGCCCGGTCTGATTAACGCATTGGTGGCTACTGAGGATTCCCGATTTTACGACCACTCAGGAATCGACGGATGGGCGCTGGCCCGCTCTTTGGTTCTGCGGGGTATTTTCCAGATTAAAAGTGCCGGTGGAGCCAGTACGTTGACTCAGCAATTGGCCAAGCAGCTCTACTCGCCCCACGCGCCGAACTTCCTTACCCGGTTGCTTCAAAAACCGAACGAATGGGTTATTGCCGTTAAGCTGGAGCGGCTCTACACCAAAGAGGAGATCATAAATATGTATCTGAACCAGTTCGACTTTCTGAACAATGCGGTGGGAATCCGTACCGCGGCTCAGGTTTACTTCAGCACGACACCTGATAAGCTTACCATCGACCAGGCAGCTACATTGGTCGGAATGTGTAAGAATCCGGCATATTACAATCCATTGCGTTTTAACGAACGTACCCGTGGTCGTCGAAATACCGTCTTTCTTCAGATGGAGAAAGCCAATATGTTGACTCACGCGCAGGTCGATTCATTGAGCAGGTTGCCGCTCGTTCTCAAATATCAGCGAGTTGATCACAAAATGGGAGCTGCGCCATACTTCCGCGAATATCTCCGGAGAATCATGACGGCAGATAAGCCCGAACGATCGGACTATGCATCGTGGCAAAAGCAACAATTTGTAGACGACTCGATCTCCTGGGCAACCAATCCGTTGTACGGATTCTGTAACAAAAATCATAAGTCGGACGGTTCGCCATACAACCTCTATACTGATGGTTTGAAAATATACACGACGATCGATTCGCGTATGCAGAAATATGCCGAAGAGTCCGTTCATGAGCAAATGACATCGTTGCAGTCGAAATTCTTCAAAGAGAAGAAAGGGCGGAGTTATGCTCCATTCTCGCGTACGTTACGTCAACAAGACATCAACGACATTATGAATCGTTCTATGAAGCTGACGGATCGTTACCGCAACATGAAACATGCCGGAGCAACTATGGCTCAGATTCAGAAAGCATTCAATACGAAGGTTTCCATGCAGGTGTACTCCTACCGGGGACAGATTGATACGGTGATGACTCCGATGGATTCTATCCGTTACCTGAAATATTTTCTCCGTTGTGGTTTTATGTGCATGGATCCGAACAACGGACATGTCAAAGCCTATGTCGGAGGCCCCGATTATAATATGTTCCAGTACGACATGGCAACCATGGGGCGTCGGCAGGTAGGTTCTACAATCAAACCGTTCCTCTATTCGTTAGCGATGGAAGAGGGATTTACCCCCTGTAGCGAGATTCTCAACGCGCCAATTACCATGAATCTTGGCAATGGAGAGACATGGACTCCCCGTAACGGAAGCCAAAGCCGATTGGGCGAAATGGTTCCGCTTAAATGGGGTCTTGCCCAGTCGAACAACTACATTACGGCTCGCCTGATGAGTAACTTCACTCCGGCAGCTATGGTAAAAATGATGCGTTCATTTGGTATTCATGGGTATATTCCTGCCGTATGGTCGCTTTGTGTCGGCCCGGCTGAAGTATCTCTGCAGGAGATGGTGGATGCATACACTGCATTCCCTAACAAAGGGGTGCGTGTCGATCCGATATATGTAACCCGTATTGAAGACAACAATGGCGCAGTAGTCGCTTCATTCGAACCCAAGATGAACGAAATTCTGAGTGAACAGACTTCATATAAAATGCTGACACTACTCAGAGGTGTTGTCGATAATGGAACCGCCGGGCGCTTACGGTACAATTATAGGTTCACCGGACAGCTTGCCGGTAAAACAGGTACCACGCAGAATAACTCGGATGGTTGGTTTATCGGTTTTTCGCCAAGTTTGATTGCCGGGGTATGGGTCGGAGGAGAAGACAGGGCCGTCCATTTTGACTATACAAGCGATGGCCAGGGTGCAAGTATGGCACTACCGATTTGGGCTATGTTTATGCGGAAAGTATATGGCGATCCGATGTTGGGTTATTCGGAGGCTGAGAAATTCAAAATACCACCGACCTTTGATGCCGGCGGATGTGGAGTCGGTCAGGCCTCAACGGATGACTCCTCATCTTCATCTACCGCCGTTGAAGAGTTCTGATGCCAAACAACTATGACAATCATGCCCGGACTAAAATTTTAGTGCAGGCATGATTGCCTTTTTTGGAGATCATATTTATTGTACAAACCACGCCTTGAAACTTTATGAACATTCGGACTCGTATGAAAAAAAAGATTTTATCTCTCATCGTTATCTTGTTCACATGCAGTGTCTCCTGGGCACAACTCAACACAGACAGGGTAATGGCTATTGCACAAAATGCGCTCTATTTTGAAGATTATGTTTTGGCAATTCAGTATTTCAATCAAATAATCAGTGTAAAGCCTTATTTGACAGAACCTTATTTGCTTCGTGGAATTGCAAAAATACAATTGGGCGATTTTGCCGGAGCGGAAGCCGATTGCACGTCGGCGTTGAATTTGAACCCGTTTATTCCCGGAGCCTACTATGCCCGGGGATTTGCCCGTATTAAGCAAAAAGAACTGGAGGGTGCGGAGGCCGACCTGAACAAATACCTTGAGTATAGCCCTGTCAATGACGAACTGCTCCGCCTGCGTATTTGGGTGTATGATCTTCAGAAAAAATACGATTTGGCACTGAAAGATATCGACGAATTGGTCAAAAAGAACAAAGACAGCGACCTGTTGATGGATAAAGGGCAGATATTGATGGAAAAGAAAGATACCATCGGCGCCATGACCTACTTCCAGAATGCGATCAAAGCTGACAGTACCAAGGCGAATGGCTGGAGTGCCCTGGCGACCCTCAAAATGATGCAACACGATAATCCGGGCGCGTTGCACGATTTCGACAAGGCGATTGCGCTGAAATCGAGATATGCTGGAGACTATATCAACCGGGGATTGCTCAACTACTGGAACAAAAACTACCGTGGTGCATTTGCCGATTACGATAAGGCGATTGAACTGGACGACAAAAGCACGATTGCACATTTGAACCGCGGTATGCTTCGTACCGAGGTAGGCGATCTCAACAATGCCGTGCTCGACTTCAATAAAGTATTGACTGCCGAACCGGAGAATTATGAAGCGCTGTATCAACGGGCGCTACTCAACACCGAAATCGGCAATTTCCATCAGGCAACGCAGGATTTCAACGGAATTATTGCCCGCTATCCGAATTTTTCTCCGGCCTACTGGGGACGAGCCAAGATCAAACAACTTCAACACGATGCTAAAGGTGCTTATCTCGATCAGGTGGCTGCGCAGGAGATAGAAAAGCGGAAACCCAGAAACGGAGCGAAGAAGGAGGAAGATGAACCCGATACGAAGGCTCAGATGGCAAAAAGTGCCAAAAGTAATGAAAACAAAGCCTCTGTATTTAATGATGTGTTAGCCCGGGGCGGTAATCCTTCTGACGAAGCGCCAAAGAAAGGTGGCTTGCGTGGTGCCATTCAAAATGTCAATATCGAAATATCGAACGAACCGAACTTTGTTTTGAGTTATTACAGCAAAGAAAACGAACTGAAACGGTTGGGCTACTACTTTTCCGTGATTGACGACTACAACAAACAGCACAAAGTCAACGCCAAACTGAAAATTACCAACGACGAGATTGCCCTCACGCAGGAGATGATTCAGATGCATTTCAAAATTGTTGATAATCTGACTACTGAAATCAACAAAAAACCGGGTGCCGATGCCTACTTTATCCGGGGAGTAAACTATGCGCTGGTACAGGACTACAACAATGCGGTGCAGGATTTCACCAAAGTGATTGAGATGCGTTCCGATTTTACGATGGCCTATTTCTGTCGTGCCAACACTCTGTTTAAGCTACTTGATTACAAGCTGAACAATCCGGATAACAAGAACCCGAACTCCGAATTCAAAGACGATAAGCTATACCGTCACGATTTTGAAGTTATCATCAAAGATTATCAAAAAGTGATCGATCTGGCTCCCGACTTTTCATTTGCCAAGTTTAATCTTGGTAACCTCTATTGTCAGGAAAAAGATTTTCAGGCTGCAATCGATATCTATACCGAGGCTATCAAGAACCAGCCTGATTTTGCGGAGGCCTATTTCAACCGCGGACTCGCTTACCTGTTCCTGAACGATGCGAAAAAAGCCAATGCGGATCTGAGTAAATCGGGGGAATTGGGTATCTATCAGGCTTATAATATTATAAAACGTCTCAACGATAATTAATTTACCAATTGTTCCGTGTTTCGTTCTCTTTTTTGTAGTTTTGCAACTTAATTTTTTCAGGGCTATCCTGAACTTGATTTTAGTTGATCGATTACTCAAAAAACCTAAGTATGAAGACTATAAAGATAAAAGATAAAGAATTCTCTGTTTCTATTCCCGACGAAAAAATTCAGGAAGCAGTTAAAAATGTTGCCGAACGAATCAATTGGGATTTGGCCGGAAAAGATCCGTTGTTTCTGGTTGTTCTCAACGGCGCGTTTATGTTTGCTGCCGATTTGATGAAAAGCGTCAACATTCCGAGCGAAATTACCTTTATCAAATTATCATCCTATCAGGGAACCTCCACAACCGGTGTCGTAAAAGAAATTTTCGGACTGAACGAAAGTGTGGAAGGCCGTACTGTTGTGGTAGTCGAAGACATTGTGGACACAGGTTTCACTATGCAGAAAATTATCAATTCGCTGAAAGAAAAAAAGGCAGCCGACATCAAAGTGGCAACTTTTTTCCTGAAACCGAACTCGTTGCAATGCGACATAGAACTCAATTATGTAGCGATGGAAATACCCAACGATTTCATTGTGGGGTATGGACTCGATTATGACGGCTATGGCCGTAACCTTAAGGAAATCTATACATTAATACCTGAAAAAGCACATTAAAAGCTAACCAATTTTAATGAACTGTCTCCACGAGAGTGAAGGCGCAAAAGGATTTACATCATGCTCAACATTATCATTTTTGGAGCTCCGGGCTCTGGTAAAGGAACTCAAAGCGAACGTATCACCGAAAAGTATAACCTGCTTCACATCTCCACCGGCGATATGCTGCGTGCCGAAATAGCAGCAAAAACCGAACTGGGAGAGCTGGCTAACAGCTATATATCAAAAGGTCAATTGCTCCCCGATCAGGTAATTATCGATATGCTTGCAAAGAAACTTACCGACACGGGCGCCGGACGCAAAGGTGTTATTTTTGATGGATTTCCCCGCACGGTAGCTCAGGCCGAGGCGCTCGACGTTCTGCTGAAAAAAAATAATCAGGATGTTTCCATCATGCTCGAACTCGACGTTGAAAAAGAGGAACTGATTACCCGCCTTCTGAAACGCGGACAGGAAACCGGTCGTTCGGACGACAACCTCGAAGTAATTCAAAACCGTCTCGAAGTATATCACAGCCAAACCACTCCGGTGATGGACTATTACAAGGCTGCCGGTAAATACACCCATATCAAGGGTACCGGCTCTATCGATGAAATATTCGGACGCATTGCAACTGCCCTCGACAAGGTAGCTAACTAAGAAACCGTTTACAAACTCAATACAATGAAGACTTCCAAAG
>CAZFTY010000014.1:0-14049 GCA_964521835.1 uncultured Microbacter sp. | reverse complement strand
GACTGATTTTTTCACAAACAAGCTAAAGTTAACATTGCCATACTGACGATGTTCCAGAAAACCGGGTTCTTTACTGAAATCCTGCTTGGCCGAATGTTCCAGCACAAAAATTCCATCGTTATTCAGCAGGCTGCTGTTCAATACCAATCCGGGCAATGAGGGCAACTCTTTCATCTCGTAGGGAGGATCGGCAAAAACGACATCGAACTGCTCTTTTCCCTGGTGAATGTAGCGAAACACATCCATTTTAATAGGAAAAATCACCTTCAACAGTCCGAGCTCCTGCCTGATTTTGTGAATAAATGCCAGATGCCTGTCGCTCATTTCAACACTGACAATACGCCTGACACCTCTGGAAGCAAGTTCGTAACTGATGCTGCCGGTGCCTGAAAAAAGATCCAAAGCGACGCTCTCTTCAAAATCAATGTAGTTATTCAGTACGTTAAACAACGCCTCTTTCGCAAAATCGGTGGTGGGACGTGCTGTAATGTGTGTCGGAGGTGAAAAACGACGGCCTTTGAATTTTCCGCTTACAATTCGCATAGGGGCAGGTAAAACAAATCAGTAAATAGTTCTATCGGTTTCTCTTTCAGTTCGGGAGCCAGCTGATATTCCATGGGAAGAGGGAACAAGTTCAGTTTTGCAAAATAGGGTCTGAGGAAAGCAATTTTTTCGTCCATTATATTCCGGACATCTTGTATGTACACCCCTGTTTTACTCCCATCCAAATGAAACTGGTCGCACAATCTCGACAACCAATACAGGACATCTTCATCTGTTTTAATCGAAAAATGGTTGTAAAAAAGCAGTTTGCCCCGCTCAAACAGACAGGCCAACAAGCCGTTCTCCATCAAACGAATTCCCATAATTACGCCTGTGGCGGTTCGCGACAAAGCCGACATCGCTATGAGCAAAGCGGATGACATATGGGTAAAAACAGCCTGAGAAAAATAGGGGGTAACAAAAGTTTTGAACGAAGGTGCTACGGCAAAAACATTAACTACCGACAAGGAGGGAATATACTGTTCAAACAGATCATGCTCCTCATTATATTCTGCCGTAAAATTCAGAAAATCGCGTTTATTATCTTGCCGGAAGAGAACATTGGGTACAAGTACGGAGGGTTGAGAATCGAGAGCGATAAATACACGGGCAAACGAAATGGCTGATAATTCGTCGAACAACTCTATGGTTTTCGTCAGCGAAATATGATTCACCCGTTTTATTCCAACAAACGATCTGGAAGCATCATCAAGAATGGCAAACGAGCAATGGTCGTCGCTCAGATGCAGCCATAAGCTGTAGCGGTTTGCCTGCTGAAGCCGAAATTCGTCCGAAATGATTTCTATATCCATTGTACTTTTACCGGGACTTCTGTTCTCCCTTGGTTGTACAAAAGTACAAAAATATCTTCATTTAAAACAACCAACTGTTGTATTGATCAACTACACCGAAAGAACGGCTTCTTCAACGGCAACGGTCTTATAGTGCAACACGTTCCAGTTTCCCTGTTCATCCTCCACCAGAGCCGAAAGACTTTCGACCCAATCGCCCGAATTCAGGTAATGAATGTCGCCGTAATGACAATTTGCCGGCGAGTGTATGTGGCCACATATCACGCCATTGCAGTGACGATGCTTAGTCAGTTTCACCAGCTCTTTTTCAAAATCGGAGATGTACGAAACCGCGCTCTTTACCTTTTGCTTCATATGCTGGGCAAGGGAAAAATAGGGTTTACCCCGTTTGATCCGGAAATAGTTATACACACGATTCAGATTAAGGAGCAGGTTATAACCCACATCGCCAATCATTGCCAGCCAGCGCATATTGACGGTAATATTATCAAACACGTCGCCATGTAGTACAAAATAGCGTTTGCCCTGCGATTCCAACACGTAATCTTTCACCACCTGAATGTTGGGAAAGGCAAACGGAACGATCTTATCCAGAAAATCGTCGTGATTACCACGCACATAAATCACATCGGTATGCTCTTTCACAATTTTTGAAATCACCTTTTTAATAAACTGCGTGTTGGTTTCGCTCCAATATTTTTGCGATTTACGCAACTGCCAGCCATCGATAATATCCCCGTTAAGGATAAGTTTGCTACACGAAAAAGCAGACAAAAAGCTCAGCACCTCGTCCACTTTACTGTGCTTTGACCCTAAGTGAATGTCGGAAAGAATAATCGTTCGGTAACAGGTTCTGTAAACCGGATCGCCGCATCCATCAATCATCTGAAAATCTCTGTTCAATTCCAATGTTCAGTAAAATTTACGTTAAACAAATCATAAGCCATTGATATACAGTACAAACAAATACTATTAAATTCAAGTTAAAAATAATACCAAGACATTGCGCTTTTATTGCATTCGTATTACCATACTATTGCGTTGCATTCCATACCTCAAACCAACCGCAGATTACCGTAGTCGACAACCATCAAACAAACCGACATCTATGTTGCTGATAAGCATCAGCAGCTGGAAACTGGCTTTTGAACGGGAGAGCCGCTGGTTGAAAGAGATTCCCAGCACACTGATTCTAAAATCATGAAGCCATCAACCAATAATAATTCTCCGGTAATCGCCTGGTATTTTTAAGTTTAAATCACAACCATAATTTTATATAATATATGCGCAAAACCAACCGTTCCATGTCCTTCCTGTTCACATTAGTAATGGAACAGAAGACATCGATTACATTTCTTCATCTTCTATGAATGTAGATACAGATAAGATAATGAAATGACTATACAAAATTTTATACACTACGAAAAAAAATAATTTTCCGACGCCAACTTCTATTTTTTACTAAAAAAATGCTATCTTTGTAGCATTCTATCGCATAAGTCATTAATCATTCATCAAGTCATATAAATAACAATTTCATGAAAAAAATTTTACTATTGTCCGTATTCTTCGTGCAATATCTGTTTGTTTTTGCACAAACCGACGCCACCGGCACTGCAGAAAGTGCAACTGCTCAGGAAACGAATAAAATTGACCAAATTGCCAAATTGACAGACGACCAAAAGGCGAACGTAACCAAGTATCTGAAAGAGTATTACAATCACATCGACGATTTGCAAAAAGCAAAAGACGATTTGCAGAAGCTCAAAGAAAACATCAAAATGTTAAGCGCTTTAATTAAAGGTGAAGAACTGGGCTTCAACGACAATATGAAAGACGTTTTGACTAAACGCCAATACGACAAATGCAGCGAATATTTGAAAGACAGAGAAAACGCTGCCAAGAAAAAATACGGAGAGCCTAAAAAAGTGGCTAAAAACCATACAAAGACCAATCAGGGATCCTGATTCGCTACAGATAAAAACAAAAAATCCGGCTTGCTAATTGCGAGCCGGATTTTTTTATGCGCTAAAAAACACTCACGACTCCACCGGAAAAGACAACTGCTCTGAAAAAGACGAGGGCTGTCTCAAACAAATTGAGACAGCCCCGCATCATTGGTTATTTGAAAGTCATTATTTGTATTCGGCCCAGTTGCGAATATCGATATCGTCGACCGTTATTTTACAGAATGCTTTGATAAAGGCGCTCGCCAATCGGGCATTGGTAATCAATGGAATATTGAAGTCGATAGCCCCCCGGCGAATTTTGTACCCGTTCGATAATTCTCTTTTCGTCAAATTCTTCGGGATATTGATAACCAGATCGAATTCTTTGTTGGAAATCATCTTCATCACGTTGTGTTCGCCGTCTTCGTCGGGCCAGTTAACATCGATCGCATCCACGCCATTCTGTTGCAGGAATTGTTGCGTTCCGTGTGTTGCGTAGATAGTGAAGCCATTTTTAGCCAGCAAAAGACACGCGTCCAGCATAGCCACCTTCGACTTCGATTCGCCGGAGGAGACCATAATGGTCTTTTCGGGAATGCGATAGCCAACCGATAACATCGCCGTAAGCAAAGCGTCGTCGAACTGGTGCCCGATACAGCCTACCTCTCCGGTCGATGCCATGTCGACACCCAGAACGGGATCGGCTTTCTGCAAACGGGTAAACGAGAATTGCGAAGCTTTGATACCCACGTAATCGAGATCGAAAGCCGACTTTTCGGGTTTCGCAGGATTCAGGCCGAGCATTACCTGTGTAGCCAGATCGATAAAGTTTATCTTCAATACTTTAGATACAAACGGAAAACTTCTTGAAGCGCGAAGGTTACACTCGATTACCTTAATATCATTATCTTTTGCAAGGAACTGAATGTTGAACGGTCCCGAGATATTAAGCGATTTGGCAATCTGACGGGCAATCTGTTTGATGCGGCGTACGGTCTCCACATAGATTTTTTGCGGAGGGAACTGAATGGTTGCATCCCCGGAGTGAACACCGGCAAACTCCACATGTTCCGAAATAGCATAAATCACAATGTCGCCCTTATTGGCCACTGCATCGATTTCGATCTCCTTGGCGTTTTCTATAAACTCGGAAACCACTACCGGATGTTCATGAGAAACTTCAGTTGCCAGTTCGAGGAACTCTTCGAGCTCTTCCTGGTTGGAACAAACATTCATGGCCGCGCCCGAAAGCACATAAGAGGGACGCACCAGCACCGGGAAGCCCACATTCTTCACAAATTCGGTAATATCGCCCAACGAACGCAGCTCCTGCCAACGCGGCTGGTCTATCTTCAGATCGTCCAGCATACTGGAGAATTTGTGACGGTCTTCCGCATTATCGATCGACGATGCTCCGGTTCCAAGAATATTGACACCTGCATCTGACATACGCACAGCCAAATTGTTCGGAATCTGACCTCCTACCGAAACGATGGTTCCCATCGGATTTTCGAGTTCCAGAATATCCATCACACGTTCGTAGGTCAACTCGTCGAAATACAAGCGATCGCACATATCGTAGTCGGTCGATACCGTCTCTGGGTTATAGTTTATCATTACCGAACGGAATCCCTGTTTGCGAATGGTATTCAGCGCATTGACGCTACACCAGTCGAATTCCACCGAGCTGCCGATACGGTAAGCACCCGAACCCAATACCACCACCGAACGATGATCGCCCAGATATTTCACATCGTTGGCCGAACCATTGTAGGTAATATAGAGGTAATTGGTCTGTGCCGGATATTCGGCGGCCAACGTATCGATCTGTTTTACCACCGGCACAATACCACGCCGTTTACGTTCTGCACGTACTTCGTCACCGATACGGGCCTTGTTTTCGTGAATATCGAACATCAGGCGGGCAATCTGAAAATCGGAGAAGCCCATCTTTTTAGCGCTCAGCAACAGATCATCCGACAGGTCGTTGAACGACTCGGTCAATTTCAGTTCTTTGGCCACGTCGACAATGTTTTGCAACTTCTGCAAAAACCATTTGTCAATTTTGGTCAGGTCGTGAATCTGATCGATGGTATATCCGCTCTGCAACGCCTGCGATAGGTAAAAGATACGACGGTCGGTCGGTTCGGAGAGCGCTTTGTTCATGTCGGCAATCGACAAGGTCTTGTTTGCCACAAACCCGTGCATTCCCTGTTGAATCATACGCAGACCCTTCTGCAACGACTCTTCGAAGGTACGACCGATAGCCATTACCTCGCCCACGCTCTTCATGCTACTGCCGATCTCGCGCGAAACACCGTGAAACTTAGCCAAGTCCCAACGCGGAATTTTACAAACCACGTAGTCCAATGCCGGCTCGAAGAAAGCCGTAGTGGTTTTGGTCACCGAGTTTTTCAAATCGAACAACCCGTAGCCCAATGCCAGTTTTGCAGCCACAAAAGCGAGCGGATAACCGGTCGCTTTCGATGCCAATGCCGACGAGCGGCTCAAACGGGCATTCACCTCGATCACACGGTAGTCTTCCGAATCGGGATCGAAGGCATACTGCACGTTACATTCGCCCACAATGCCGATATGACGTACAATGCGGATCGCTATTTCGCGCAGTTTATGGTATTCGCTGTTGGTAAGCGTTTGCGACGGAGCCACCACGATACTTTCGCCAGTGTGAATACCCAGCGGATCGAAGTTTTCCATGTTACACACCGTAATACAGTTATCATAACGGTCGCGAACCACTTCGTATTCAATCTCTTTCCAGCCTTTCAGCGATTTCTCCACCAAAAGCTGTGGCGAGTAGTTGAACGCCTTTTCGGCCAAGACTTCAAGTTCCTTTTCGTTGTTACAGAAACCGCTGCCCAAACCACCCAACGCGTAGGCCGCGCGAACAATGATTGGATATCCGAGTTGAGCGGCTGACGTTTTCGCATCTTCCAGATTCTCTACGGCAAAACTTTTGATCGTTTTCACGTCGATCTGATCGAGCTTCTTGACAAACAACTCACGGTCTTCGGTATCGATAATGGCCTGTACCGGTGTACCCAGTACGCGCAAGTTATATTTTTCGAGAATGCCGGACTGAAACAGCTTCACACCACAGTTCAATGCAGTCTGACCGCCGAACGCGAGGAGAAGTCCGTCGGGGTTCTCTTTTTTGATTACCTTTTCAACAAAGAACGGCGTTATCGGAAGAAAATAGATCTTATCGGCAACACCTTCCGAAGTCTGCACGGTGGCAATATTCGGGTTGATGAGCACCGTTTCAATTCCCTCCTCTTTCAACGCTTTCAATGCCTGAGAACCGGAGTAATCAAACTCCCCGGCCTCTCCGATCTTCAAAGCTCCCGATCCGAGAATTAAAACCTTTTTAATTGACAATCGTGAATTGTCGGTCGACAACAAGTCTTCTTTTATATTCATGCTGCTATATTCGTTTTGACTTTTGCTAAGAAATACACATTTACTTTCCACAGAAGATTAATTGCGCTTAGTCAATTAAATTCAGGAACTCATCAAACAGAAACTCCGTATCGGTTGGTCCGCTCGAAGCTTCGGGGTGAAACTGTGCCGAAAAATAGGGTTTCGTTTTATGGCGAATACCTTCGTTCGTCCCATCGTTCAGGTTGATGAACAGCGGCTCCCAATCACTTCCCAGCGTATTGTTATCTACGGCATAACCGTGATTTTGCGAAGTAACGAAGCATCGGTTGGTACCAACCATGCGCACCGGCTGGTTGTGGCTGCGGTGTCCGTATTTCAGTTTGTAGGTGCTGGCACCACCTGCAATCGAAAGCAGTTGGTTACCCATGCAAATACCGAAGATCGGTTTGCCCGTTGTCATCGCCTTACGGATATTATCGACCGTCACCGTGCAGTAAGCAGGGTTACCCGGTCCGTTCGAGATAAACAGTCCGTCATATTCCAGCGTATTGAAATCATAGTCCCATGGAACACGAATCAGGGTAACGTCGCGCTTCAGGAAGCAACGAAGAATGTTGTGTTTAACGCCGCAATCGACCAATACAACTTTTTTCTTGCCATTGCCGTAGGTAATTACCTCTTTACAACTTACTTTTGCAACATGGTTTTCGCTGTCGGTGTCAACAAATTCCACATCCTCCTTGTCGGGAAACAGCAGTTTGCCCTTCATCGCACCGTATTCGCGAATGATTTTGGTCAGTTCGCGTGTGTCGATGCCGTAGATTGCCGGAATTTTGTTCTCCTTCAGCCAATCGCTGAGACTCTTTTGGGCGTTCCAATGGCTGTATTGAAACGAATAATCGGAAATAATCAAGCCACTGACATGAATTATTTCCGATTCGTAAAATGTTGATAAGCCGTTTTCGATAATGCCTTGCGGGACTCCGTAATTACCAACGAGCGGATAAGTGACAGTTAGAATCTGTCCCGAATACGAAGGATCGGTCAAGCTCTCGGGATAGCCGACCATTGCCGTACTGAAGACGACTTCGCCGGCCCGTGGCTCCTCATACCCGAAAGACTTACCGTAAAAAATGGTGCCGTTTTCGAGCACCAGTTGCATCGGTTTGTTATGTTCCATTATTAATACGTAGAGATAGAATAAAATTAGTATCTTTTCGACCTGCAAAGTTACTAAAAAACTACCTAAAGCTCAAGAAAAACCGAGAATAAAAAGAAAAACTGGGAATTTTGACATTTTGCAATGTCAATTTGATATTTTCATCACAAAATTGCAATGTAGACTTTGCAACCCAAAAGATTAATTGTACTTTTGTAAGTGAAAAAACGAGAGCATTTGTTTTTATAAATGCTTAATACTAAAAATAATAGTCATGAAACCTTCAATCATAAAAATGAATGGGGGTTCCGTACGTATTAAAAAAATCAATAGCGTATGAAATTGTTGGAAGAAATCATGAACCGGGCAATCGGAAACGTTCAGCACATTGTGTTGGCGGAAGGGACCGAGGAACGTACTATACAAGCCGCAGATATTATTCTGGCTAAAAAGGCGGCTCAAATCACCCTGATCGGCAATCCGGATGAAATCCACAGTTTAGCTGCAAAATTTCGATTAAAAAACATCGGACAGGCAACCATTCTCGATCCGGAAAACTACGCAAAATATGACGAATATGTCAATCTGCTGGTAGAACTACGGAAAGCCAAAGGCATGACATTGGAACAGGCTCAAAAATTAGCCAAGGATCCTTTATATATAGGTAGCCTCATGATTAAAAACGGAGATGCCGACGGTGAGGTTGCCGGAGCGCGTAACACAACCGGAAACGTATTGCGCCCTGCCCTGCAAATTGTAAAAACCAAACCGGGCACTTCGGTGGTATCCGGTGCATTGTTGTTATTCTCCAACAGCCCGTATGGCGAAAACGGATTGGTACTGATGGCCGATTTGGCCGTTACTCCTAACCCGACAGCCAAAGAACTGGCAGAAATTGCCGTCAATTCGGGTCACACGGCTCGTGTAATCGGTGGTTTTGAACCTAAAATTGCGATGCTCAGCTTTTCGACCAAAGGAAGCGCCAAACACGAATTGGTAGACAAAGTGGTAGAAGCAACCCGTCTGGCACAGGAGATGGCTCCCGATATGCAAATCGACGGAGAGCTGCAGGCCGATGCCGCGTTAGTTCCTTCTGTAGGCGAAAGCAAAGCCCCGGGCAGCAAAATTGCCGGCCATGCCAATGTGCTTGTCTTTCCCGATCTGCAAGCCGGAAATATCGGTTACAAATTAGTTCAGCGCCTTGGCAATGCCGAAGCGATCGGCCCAGTACTTCAGGGAATGGGAGCTCCTATCAATGACCTCTCCCGCGGATGTTCGGTCAACGACATTGTACAAATGATTGCCATCACGGCCAATCAGGCAATCGGTGCTAAAACAAAATAAACACAACATAATTATGTCGGATTTACCTAACGAACCCGTTGAGAATTACGGACTCAGCCAAAAAGACCGCAAACGCACCCTTTTCTCAAGAATCGGTGTGGTGGGATGCGGTAAGGATGGCAGTATTATTGCAACCATTGCCGCCAGTCGTGGCATGGAAGTCGTTTTTCTGGAACCAACCGAAGAGGGCATCAGCAACGCGTATGCACGTATTGAGAAAAAATTAGATGCCCGGGTAATCAACTGGGGATTGACCAACTCGGAAAAGAAAGCTATCCTTTCACGCATCCGGGGCACGGTTAATTATGCCGATTTTGTAGGATGCGATTTCGTTATCGAAACGATCCGGTACGACGATCACACCGGTGTGAGAAGCATCGACCGCCGCAAAGAGGTGTTCAAGAAACTGGAACAGGTGTTAAACACCGAAGCCATTATCGCTTCCAACGTATCGACCATTGTCGTTACCGAACTGTCGAACGAGCTGCAACATCCCGAACGTTGCGTGGGTGTACACTTCCTTACCAATGTTCCCGATTCGCATGTGCTGGAAATCGTACGCGGCTTGTACACTTCGGAAAACACGTTTGAAAAAGTGTGTCGTTTTGCCGAACTGCTCAACTACGATTTTATCTCCGTAACCGAATCGGTGGGATTGGTGAGCCTACGCATGTTCCTGATTATGCTGAATGAAGCCTGTTCTATCGTGATGGAAGGCATCTCAACCGTAACAGATGTCGACAAGGTGCTGACTGTCGGGTTCGGACACCGTCAGGGCGTTTTCCGCACTGCCGATCAGCTGGGCATCGAAAAGATTGTGCCCCTGATGGAAAATCTGTTCCACGAATATGGTAATATCAAATACAAGGCGTCACCCCTTTTGTTGCGCCTCTACCGTGCCAAACACTATGGCATTCGCAATGCAAAGGGATTCTATCAATATGACGAAAACGGGAAAATCGTCCAATAACAATTAAAATCAGCGAAATGAAGATTTTAGTATTGAATTGCGGAAGTTCTTCCGTTAAATATAAATTGTTCGACATGGAATCGAAAACCATCCTCGGACAAGGTGGAGTCGAGAAGCTGGGAATGCAGGGATCATTTCTCAAGCATACCCGTCCTGACGGTCAAAAAGTAACACTCGAAGGCGAGATACTGACACACTCGGTGGCTGTAGAATATATTCTGGGCGTATTGCTGAGCGAAAAACACGGAGCCATCAAATCACTCGACGAAATCGATGCGGTTGGCCACCGTCTGGTTCACGGCGGTGAAAAATTCAACAAGAGCGTATTGATCGACGACGAAGTGATTGCAAAAATCGAAGAGTGCATCGAAATAGCTCCGCTGCACAATCCGCCCAACCTCGCCGGTATCAATGCCATTCGCGAATTGCTGCCTCAGGTTCCTCAGGTAGGTGTTTTCGATACTGCATTTCACCAAACCATGCCTCCGTACGCTTACATGTACGGCATCCCCTACTCGCTCTATACCAAATACGGCATCCGTCGCTACGGTTTTCACGGAACGAGTCATCGCTACGTATCGCAACGCGCTTGCGAACTCCTGGGATTGAACATCAACAACTCCAAACTGATTACCTGCCACATCGGCAACGGTGGCTCGATTACCGCCATTAAAAACGGAAAATCAGTCGACACCTCCATGGGATTCACACCCGTTGAAGGCCTGCTGATGGGTACCCGTTGCGGCGACATCGATCTGGGTGTGGTTACGTTCCTGATGGACAAAGAGATGCTCGGTATCGATTCGGCATCGACGCTCTTCAACAAACACAGCGGATTGCTTGGCATATCGGGTGTCTCGTCCGACATGCGCGATGTTAACAAAGCTGTTAAGGAGGGAAATGAACATGCCCAACTGGCACTTGACATGTACCACTATCGCATCAAAAAGTATATCGGAGCCTACATGGCAGCTTTAGGTGGTGCCGACGCTATTGTCTTTACAGGCGGCGTAGGCGAAAACGGAGACAACGCCAGACTGCAGTCGTGCGCCGGCCTCGAATTTCTCGGAATCAAAATCGACGCGGCGTTGAATGCAACCATTCATGGTGAAGAAAAGGTAATCAGCACTCCCGATTCTGCGGTAAAAGTAATTGTAGTCCCAACAGATGAAGAATTTATGATCGCTTCCGATACGATGGATATCGCCGGAAAATAACCATCCGGATCTCATTTATAGAAACGGTACAAATTGATACAACTCAATTTGTACCGTTTTTCTTTGCCGGCATGTTCCGACGCGCCATTTTTATCGTATTTTTGTCTATCGCTTTACCCAATCAAATCAAGCATTGTTTATGGAGACACACCCTTCACCCAACCGTTACGACAATAAAATACCCTATGTTACGTGCGGCAGGAGCGGATTAATTCTGCCCCGGATCTCGCTCGGCTTATGGCACAACTTCGGAAACGGCGACGACTTCGACGAAGCAACCGGCATGATTCAATACGCTTTCGACAACGGAATCACCCATTTTGATCTGGCAAATAACTACGGACCTCCCGAAGGATCGGCCGAAGAGACATTTGGCAAGATACTGAAGAAACAGTTTCCGAACTATCGCAATGAAATGATAATCTCCACCAAAGCCGGGCACCGTATGTGGCCGGGACCGTATGGCGACGGAGGTTCGCGCAAATACCTTATGGCCAGTTTGGATCAAAGCCTGAAGCGATTGAAACTCGACTATGTGGACATTTTCTACTCTCACCGGTACGATCCGGACACCCCGCTGGAAGAGACCATGAATGCTTTGTCGGATATGGTAAAACAAGGAAAAGCATTGTATGTGGGTATCTCTAAATATCCGGTCGACAAAGCCGTTGAAGCTTATGCAATGCTGAAAGCAAACGGCACTCCCTGCCTGATTCATCAGGACAGATACAGCATGTTGTCCCGAAACGTAGAAAACGGAACACTGACTACCGCACAGGAGCATGGAGTCGGATTTATCGGTTTCTCTCCGCTTTATCAGGGTGTGCTGTCCGATAAATATCTTCACGGCATACCCGAAAATTCACGGGCGGCCAAACCATCCGGCTTTTTGCAACGAAGTCAGATTTCTCCCGAAATTCTTGAAAAGGTAACGGCATTGAACGCCATTGCACTGCGCAGAGGACAGAGTTTAGCTCAAATGGCGCTTATGTGGTGCCTGCGTAGCGCCTGGGTAGCCTCGGTCATTGTAGGAGCCAGTTCGCAAAAGCAACTTCGGGATAATATCGATGCCCTGCATTACCCGCCACTGACCGATGAAGAGATTGCTGATATCGATGCCATATTACAACAACCATAAAACACGAACAGAAAAGAGAGAAAAGCTTCAAATTCAGAAAAAATGCTATCTTTACAGTCGTGTATTCCGGTTCCGTTGTTTTAAACGACCGACACAGACCCGTGACTACATTACTTGTTCATAATCAACATCGTCTCCTATGGCAATTAAAAAATTCATTCTCGACACAAACGTCATTTTACATGACTACAAATGCATCTATAATTTTCAGGAAAACGACATATACATTCCGATTACGGTACTCGAAGAGCTGGATAAGTTCAAAAAAGGGAATGACGATATAAATTTTAACGCCCGGGAATTTTCCAGAGATCTCGACCTGTTGGCCGACAATACGATCTTCACCAGAGGTGTCTCTCTGGGCGACAAACTGGGCAAACTCTTTATCGTCACATCGTACGATTACCCCGAAGCACTGCAACAAACTTTTGCCGAAAAAACGCCCGACCACCGGATATTAGCCGTAGCTTACCAGATACAAAAGCAGTACAAAAACACCATTCTCGTCTCGAAAGACATCAATCTCCGCCTAAAAGCCAAATCGCTTGGCATCAACACCGAAGATTACATTTCGGATAAAGTTACCAGTGCTGATATTTTCGATAAAAAACATGCCACATTTTCCCATATAGAAGCTCATCTTGTCGACGAACTTTACAAAACGAAAGAGGGTGTTCCGGTTGAAAAGTTCAGCTTCTGTTCGGATATCGATCCCAACGAATGTTTCGTGATAAAAAGCACAAAATCGAGCGTTCTGGCACGCTACAACTCTTCCGCACAGAAAGTGGAACGTGTCGAAAAGAATAAAGTTTTCGGAATTGAGCCCCGTAATGCAGAACAGGCATTCGCACTGAATGTCATGCTCGACCCCAATATCAAATTGGTTGCCCTCACCGGCAAATCGGGCACCGGCAAAACGCTTCTGGCCCTTGCCGCCGCGTTGGAACAGCAGGAAAATTATCAGCAAATTTTATTAGCCAGGCCCATTGTCGCTTTGGGGAATAAAGATCTGGGATTTTTGCCCGGCGATGACAAACGGAAAGTATCGCCCTACATGCAGCCGCTGTTCGACAATTTGAACGTCATCAAACATCAGTTCAATTATCAGGGAAAAGAGGTTTACAAAATAGAAGAGATGCAGCGTGAACAAAAGTTGGTTATCGAGGCGCTGGCCTACATTCGCGGACGGAGTCTGAGCAACACCTTCTTCATTGTGGATGAGGCTCAGAACCTTACCCCTCACGAGATTAAAACGATTATAACACGCGCCGGAGAGGAGACCAAAATTATCTTCACGGGCGACATTCAGCAAATCGACCAGCCTTATCTCGACATGCATTCAAACGGATTGGTTTACATGATCGACCGGATGAGAGGACAAGAGCTGTTTGCCCACATTAATTTAATGAAAGGAGAGCGTAGCGCTCTGTCCGAATTGGCGAGTAACTTACTATAATATCACCAAACGTTTGGATTTCGCCTTTTCCGTTTGTATATTTGCCACTTAAATTTTTC
>CAZFTY010000013.1:0-14250 GCA_964521835.1 uncultured Microbacter sp. | reverse complement strand
ATAATCTTCTCTGAACTCAATATCGTTTTTGTTAAGAATTTCAAGATATTCTTCTTTAAAAGATTTTCTTGTATGATGCTGTTCTTGGGATAAAATGTAATTGCTTACAGTGCTTAATTGTGAACGGGAATGAGAAAAAGCTCCATATCCTTTCTGCCATTCAAATTTGAATTTCGACAATTTATTCATTTTAATCCATTCGTTGCTTGAAGTTTTGATTTGTTCTACCAGTGCAGGAATGGTCTCATTTATATTGTATCCAATTAGAATATGAATATGGTCTGCCATTGTTCCAATGGCCAATAATTTGTGCTTTCTGTTTTGAACAATGCCGGTGATGTATTGTTCAAGGATGTGTTGCCATTCCTTACGAATGAGAGCATCTCTGTTTTTGACGGCAAAAACCAGATGAATGTAAATTTGAGTGTAGGTGTTGGCCATAACGATCTTAAAAGATTTTTCTTTCGGTGCTCTGCACCTTATTGGTCAGAGCTATGCCTGTTACTACTGAGCTTATGCGGCGCTGCCGCTATTTTTTATATAGATCAATCTCTCTATTTGTTGGTTCTACAAGCGGTAGCGTCGCAAAATGCAGATAGAAATTTATCCTTGCGCAAATATTAGTGCGCGTCGCACTGGAAGATTCTGTCATCCCCATTTAAAAAACTTCAAGCCAAGAATAAAGCAGAGCACCCCGAAGGCCGACAGCGCCAGGGTGGGCGTGGCAATATCCATCCATCCGGCCCCTTCGTTGAAAATGCTACGCACACCGTCGGTGAGGGCGGTGAGAGGCAATAATTTGATGGCCTTGACTGCTAAGTCGGGGAAGTTGTGGTAACTGAAAAAGATGCCGGAGAGAATCATCATCGGCATGGTAACGGCGTTGATCCATCCCTGACCAACCTCGGTTTTGGCTGTGCGGCAGGCAACCAACACCGATAATCCTGCAAAAGCAATATTTCCGGCAAGCAGTACCGTCATCAGTGCGCCGATATTTCCCTGAATGGTGATACCGAAAAAGAGCCACGAGAAAAAGAACAAGATGCCGGCCTCGATCAGGTTCATCACAAAGCGCACCAGCATCATTGCAATCAGAAAGTTGGATTTTTTCATCGGAGTTGCTATCATTCGTCGCAATAGTTTTTGATTGCGTCGCTCAATGATTGCATAACTGATGCCCCACATCAAACCGTTGAGGATGCCGAGTGTGATAAGCCCCGGAATCAGAAAGTCGATGTAGCGGACGCCTTTCAGGGTCAGCGGTTCGATGCGTCCCTGATCGGTTGTGGCAACGGTTGTCGGGTGTTTCATCAGGTAGGAGAGCTTCATGTAGATAAGCTGTGCCTGCGAGTTGTGCGGGTCGAAGCGGTAACATACCTGTCCCAGCGAATCGGAGATGATAACGTCGGCTTCACCCCGTTTGAGGGAGACAATAGCCTCTTTCCAGTCGGTTCGATGAAAATTCAGCTCTGTGTTGCCCAGCATTTTATCCGTAACTTTCCATGTTTGTACAGTCACGCCTTTATGCTGCGAAGGCTTTGCGTATATTTTGAGCAGCGAATCGAGTTGTGTCGGTTGTTTTTCGACCACGGCAATGTGGAATTTCGATTCGGAGGTTTGCGTGAAGGCCAGTCCCAGTCCGATGGAGATAAGAATGGGGAAGACGATACCCCAGAAGAGTACCGACGGTTCGCGCACCGTCTCCAGAAGCTGGGTAAGCGTGAGTTGATATAGTTGGTTGGTTTTTATTGACTTCATAAAATAATATGCTAATTTGAAAATATGCTAATGTGACAATGAAATTTGGAATCTTGGAATCTTGAAATCTCGGAATTTTGAAACTGAACTTTACTTGATGTGATTTTCTTCGTTCAGTTTTTTGCCCGTCAGGTTGATGAAAAGTTCGTCGAGATTGTGTGAATTTTCATCGAGTAGTTCGTGCAATTGACCTTCGCGGAGGATTTTGCCTTCGTCGAGAATAATGATGTGGTCGCACAACGATTCGGCCTCTTCCATGTAGTGGGTGGTAAGAATCAGCGTCGTTTTGCCCTGGTCTTTCAATCCTTTCAGGATATTCCAGAGGTCAAGGCGGGAATGCGGATCGAGACCGGTGGTCGGCTCGTCGAGAAAGAGCACTTCGGGATGGTTGAGTAGTGCCACCGCCAGTGCCAGCCGCTGCCGTTGTCCACCAGACAGGGTTCCGACAAATGATTTTTCCTTGCTTTCAAGTTCGGTGAGGGCAATTACCTCGTTTACCCGGTCGTCGCCCAATTTGAAGAAACTTGCAAACAAGCGCAACGTTTCACGGATGGACAGCTTTTCGGTGAAACGGGTCTCCTGCAACGAGAGCCCGATAATTTTGCGAAGCTCTTTCTCGTGCTTGTGCCAGTTTTTACCCTGAATAAGAATCTCGCCTTTGTCGGGCTTTTTGAGCCCTTCCATCATCTCGACCAGCGTGGTTTTCCCGGCTCCGTTCGGTCCAAGGAGAGCTACAAATTCGCCGGGTTGTATGGTGAGTGATACGCCACGTACGGCTTTGGTATCTTTGAATGATTTTTCTACGTTTCTGACTTCTATCTGGTTCATAAAAATTCGATTGAATAAAATAGATTGCTCCTGAAAATAGTTATGTCGGTGTCTATCGGTCGGGAGACTTGTCTCTCCGACAGGAATAGATCCGGCCTTTGTTTTATATGTAAAAACGGTTCAAGGGGTGGTTAGGGTTGCACGAAGTTCGTATAACCGGACTATTGTACCCACGGATTCCTGTCTGTAAAACCGAGGTTTCAGTATCGATGACATTAAGAATCCATGGTAAACCGGTGCAAAGATAATGCAAAGATAAAAAATCAGGATGGCTGCAGTCAAAAGAAAATTTCCATAGCTGTGGTTCGCGGAGATTCTGTGCTGTGGAAACCGAGGTTGCAATAAGGAGGAGAGGTGGCTATTCTTTTCTATTCGGATTTTTGGGAAACCATCCTTTTTGTACTCTTTTACGTTGTTCGAAGATTTCAAGAATGCTCCAAAGAGAAGAAAATCCTGCAACTGCCAGTATGGCTCGTGCAACGAAATTACCGGTAATGAGAGAGGCTCCGCATAAGGCAATACCTGCAATGAGAAAAACCGGCCATATTTTTACTCCGAAATAATATTCTCCTTTAATAACCAACGGATGAAATAATCCGATTATCAGAAATGAGGCTAAGCCTATGAGGAGTCCGTCGAAAAGCATTGATAATTATTTTTTTGCCGCTTGCCAGATAACCTTCATGTCGCAGATTTTTGATCCGTCATGGTCACATGCTTCTATTAAATAGTTGACAGTTAATGCATTCGCATCTTCGTCTGTCCAGGTGATGCTATAGGGTGTTTCTGTCTTATTGGAAGAAGAGGCTTTGATTGTTGCTACAAGATGAAATTGATTGTCGTTCTTATCTTTTTTATAAATCTTGAATTGATGAAATTGATCTTGGTTGGGAATGTATATGGTGTTTTGTGTCCCATTGGAATTGGTTACGAACGCTGGCTTTCCCGAATCGGAATGACGTTGCTCATGTACAAAGGTCTCTGGACTAAAAAGAATAGAGAACACAAACAAAGTACAAATGTAGAAAGAAAAACCTGTTTTCATGTATTAAGAAGTATGAAATAAATTTCAAATATACTATGAATTTTAATATGAATTGTTCATTAGTTTTGCTGTATTAACTTTATTTATTAATTAACATTTGATGCTTGGCTGAAAGTGTCCGTACCTGCATTCGGCTGTTGAAAAATATTATAACTTCTTTCCCCTCTGTTTGCTGTGTTCCTATGAAAAGGATTGCTCTTTTGTGTATTGTTGACGTTGTTTATGGGAGCGTAAAGAGTCTTTATTGTCTGATTTGTTTTATGTATATTTAAATTAGATTTGCATATATGTGTTAAATATGACAAATAAAAATATATCAAAAATAGGGTCTTTCTGACAATTTGTCCGCTTGGTAGTAGCAAAAATTAGATGCAAAATGTAATATGAATGTAACTTCTTCTTTGGGACGATGCCCGAAAAATAGGGAGGAGGAACCCGGTGGGTGGAGAGAGTATGCGAGAAGAGAAAACGGGAAGAAATTGTCTTATAATAGAACACTTTCTCCCCGTTTTTTTACAACAATTCCAATCTTTTCAAGAGATTGTTGGTCGCTATGTCGATATGGTCTGGCGATTGCTGCAGCTCTTTAATAAATTGGCTTCCGACAATTCCTCCGTTAGCATTCGCATAGGCTGCCTGCAAGGTTTCTGCATTGGAAATTCCAAATCCAATGAGCAACGGATTACGTAATTTCATTGCGTGAATCCTATGAAAATAGGCTTGTTTCTCATCGTTGAAACTGCTTTGTGCGCCGGTTGTCGATGCCGACGAAACCATATAGATGAAGCTGTCTGTATGCTTGTCAATCAGGCGGATACGCTCTTCTTCTGTTTGCGGGGTGATAAGCATTACCACCGAAATGCCGTATTTGTCGGCTATCGGTTTGAATTCCGTTACATATTCGTTGAAGGGCAGATCAGGTACAATGAGTCCGTCGATGCCTATCTCTTGGCATTTTTTGCAAAAGGCTTCAAATCCATATTGCATAATGGGATTCAGATAACCCATCATTATCAATGGCATATGAATTTCGTTACGGATATCTTTCAATTGATCGAAGAGGACGCGCAGGGTCATTCCATTATTCAGAGCCTCCTGACTGCTTTGCTGGATCACCGGTCCGTCGGCCATCGGATCGGAAAACGGGATGCCGATTTCAGCCAGATCAACCCCTTGTCGTTGTAGTTCGCTCAACACTTTAGGGGTGTCTTCCAAAGCCGGAAATCCGGCAGTGAAATAGATAGAGAGAATGTTGTTTTGTTTTTGCTGAAAAAGTTGTTGTAAACGATTCATTTTATGGAAATATTTATTAGTCAACGTTGTGTTCAATGCCTGAGCATATGAATGAAACTGCTTAGTTTTTGGGTGTCTTTTATTCCGGGTGAAATTTCGAAGCCACTGTTGACATCGATGGCATGGATTTTCATGTGCCGGTATTTGATTATCGAATGTGTATCTTCCGGCCCGATACCTCCACTCAGGAAAAAAGGTAGATTACCTTTGTACTTATCAAGTAGCGACCAGTCGAATTTTTGCCCTGATCCGCCATACAGTTTTGTTTTTGTGTCGAATAGTATATAATCACATGCCGTGTCGTATGTTTTGGCAAGGTCGAAAGTCTCTTTTCCTATCACCGGTAAGGCTTTGATTGTGCAGATGCCATCTTCTTTTAAGGTTTTGCACATGTCCGGAGTTTCGTTTCCGTGGAGTTGTATGGCCTGTAAGTCATATTTGTTGATAATCGTCCGGATTTCCTGCTCCGTTTCGTTCACAAACACCCCCACTTTGCATATGTGCGAAGGAACCTGTCTGATCACGACCGGGTCGAGAGTGCCTGCATAGCGCGGCGAGGCTTTGTAAAAGATAAAACCCATGTAATCGGGATCTAATTGCGCAACGGCCAGAATGTTTTCGGGGTCTTTCATCCCGCAAACTTTAATTGAAATATCACTCATAGGAGATGTCTGCTTTTTTAGCGGAGATAATAAATAGTCGTCAATTTGATCCGAATACCATTTGTATAACCCGCTGCGGTGCAGATAAGATGTTTGTTGTTAGTTTAATGCCTTGATGAAATGGCTCAGAGCCAGAGCCGGATCATCTTCTTTCATAAAAGTTTCGCCGATGAGAAATCCGTTGAATCCGGCAGCCCTCAGCTCTTTGATCGTGAGAGGGTCGCTGATGCCACTTTCCGAAATTTTTAGATAATCGGACGGAATTTTTTCTCCCAATTTGAATGAGGTTTCAATATCCGTTACGAATGATTTGAGATTCCGGTTGTTGATGCCTATAATATCGATGTCGGAAGTGATGTGATCGAGTTCCGATTCTTCATGTACTTCAAGCACAACTTCCAGCTCCAAACTCTTGGCTTCTTTGGCTAAGGTCATACATGTTTTTTTATCAAGGGCAGCCGCAATCAGTAAAATAACATTGGCCCCAACAGCTTTTGCTACATGTAGTTGATATGGGTCTACAATAAAATCTTTTCGCAGAATAGGTATATTCACCGCAGGTCGGGCTGCCTGCAAATCGTTGAGTGAACCTCCGAAAAACGATTCGTCGGTGAGAATCGATAGTCCTGTGGCTCCTGCATTTTCATAAGCCGCCGGAATCACGGTTGCTTCGGCATCCGGATAAATCCATCCTTTTGAGGGCGATTTACGTTTGAATTCGGCGATAATGCCTGTATGCGATTCCTGTAGAGCCTTTTTTAGTGAAACTACGGGACGATTATTGTTTGCAAGCGATTCGAGATAACCGTTTTCTTTCCCGGCTGCAATTTCAAGCCGTTTTTTTGCAATGATGGTTTCGAGAATGTTCATAGTCAAAATAGTTGAGTGTTTGTAGTTTGGTATTAGCCAATGGCCTGTGTGGTTGCAACTAAATCAGAATGTATTAAAAAAACATGGGTCTGAAGTTTAATCACAAAAAAACACAATTGAACCACGATAATGTTTTAACTGTTCAAAGCTACAAATTTTTTCAATATTCTCAACGCAGATTCACTTTCGATCGAATTTTTTGCCTGATCGATACACTCTTCTATCGAAAGTTCCGGCTTAATCGTCTGTATGGCAAATGCGGCATTTATTATTACTGTGTTTTTCTGCGCGTCGGTTGCCGTGTTTTTTAGCACATTATCAAAAATTTTAGCGGCATCTTCGGGCGTTTGACCTCCATCGAGAGCTTCTTGCGCAATTCGTTTGAAACCAAGGCCTTCGGGGGTGTACATTTTTTCTCCGAATTTAGTAATTACTTTGAAATCGCTGGTGAGCGAAATTTCATCGTATCCGTCGAGGCTGTGCACGATAGAAAAATCTCCTCCGGTTTGCTGATAGAGGTAGTAGTAGAGGCGTGCCATTTTCAAATTGAAGACTCCCAGCATGTTGCGCTTCGGCTGGATGGGGTTTACCAACGGACCGAGTACATTGAAAAAGCTACGCACCTGCAGAGCCTTGCGAACCGGTGCTACGGTTTTCAACGCCAGATTGAACATCGGAGCATGGAGGTAGGCAATATTTGTCTCTTCGATAGAACGACGCAACCGGTCGTTGTCATTGGTAAATTTCACGCCGTGTTGCTCCATCACGTTGGAGGCTCCGCTTACCGAGGTAGCCCCAAAGTTACCATGCTTGGCCACTTTGTAACCGGCTCCGGCCACAACAAAGCAGCTTAGGGTCGAAATGTTGAAGGTGTTGTGGTTGTCGCCTCCGGTACCCACGATGTCGATGGGGTTGTAGTCGTTCAGATCGACCGGCACGCGCATCTCAAGCAGTGCTTCGCGGAATCCGATCAGTTCGTCGACGGTGATGCTGCGCATCAGATAGACTGTAACAAAAGCGGCGATTTGTGCCTCGCTATATTTGCCTTCGGCCATGTTGGTCAGCACGGTTTTGGCCTCCTCGCGGCCAAGGTATTGGTGCTCAAATAAACGGTATAGAATTTCTTTCATTGCTTTAGTGTTTAATGCTGAACGTTTAATAGCTATTCTTTTATATTGTCAGACTGGTAAATGGTGACGCTTTCAGCCAGTTGGCAATCAAGGTTTCTCCCAGTGGTGTGAGTACCGATTCGGGATGGAACTGTACACCGCGCACGTCATACTCTTTGTGGCGCAGTGCCATAATGGTTCCCTCATCTGATACGGCGGTTACGCGGATGCATTCGGGCAGGCTGTCCCTGCTCACAATCCACGAGTGATAACGCCCTGCATCGAAGGTGGTTGGCATCTCATCGAACAGCAGGTCGGGGTCGACCACATGTACCGGAGTGCTCACGCCGTGAAATACTTCAGAGGTGTTTTCGAGTGTGCCGCCAAAGCTTTCTGCAATAGCCTGATGACCGAGACAAACGCCCAAAATCGATTTGGTAGGCGCATATTTTTTTATCAATGGGAGTAAAATTCCGGCTTCCGAAGGAATTCCGGGCCCCGGAGAGAGAAGAATCTTGTCGAAACGATCCACCTCTTCGAGATCGATTTTGTCGTTGCGGATCACCTCCATATTGGTGTATCCCAGTTTACGAATAGCATGTACCAGATTGTACGTGAATGAATCGTAGTTGTCAAATATCAGTAGTTTTTTCATTGTTGGTCCTTTAGACCTCACCCCAACCCCTCTCCACAAGAGAGGGGTAAATTTGGATGAGATGCGTTATGTTGTTGATATATTGTTTGTTATTATAAATATCCGATTTCAGTCTCTCTCTTGAGAAGAGGGATATAGGGGGAGGCCATTTAGTTTTTCAGCGTTGCTGCCATGTCTATAGCGGTTTTCAGCGCGCCGAGTTTGTTGCTTACCTCCAGTCGTTCGCTTTCGGGTACCGATTTGGCAACGATGCCGGCTCCGGCCTGATAGTACAGTTTGTTGTTCTTGCTCAGGAAAGTACGGATGGTAATTGCCTGATTGATATCTCCATTCAAACCGATATAGCCGATGCAGCCTCCGTAAATACCCCGGGTAGTAGGTTCTATTTCGTTGATCAGTTGCATGGCGCGTACTTTGGGGGCTCCCGAGAGTGTTCCGGCCGGGAATGTGTCGGCAAAGAGTTGTATCGGATTAACGTCGGGAAGCAGTTTGCCGCTCACCCGTGAAACTAAATGGATGACATGCGAGTAGAACTGCACCTCTTTGTAAATTTCCAGTCCGACATCCGAGGTGTTGCGGCTCAGGTCGTTGCGGGCCAGATCGACCAGCATCACGTGTTCGGCATTCTCTTTCGGGTCTTTGAGTAGCGCTTCGGCCAACTGGCGGTCTTTGTCGTCATCGCCTGTGCGGCGGAAAGTACCGGCGATAGGATCGATGTATGCCTTGCCGTTTTTGATCTGAACGTGCGTTTCGGGCGAAGAACCGAAGATGCGGAATGATCCGAAATCGAAGTAGAAGAGGTAAGGCGAGGGGTTGATGGAGCGCAGCGCGCGGTACACTTTGAAATCGTCGCCGGCAAACGGCTGGCTGAATCGTCGCGAAAGGACAATCTGGAAGGTATCGCCCCGTTTGCAGTGCTGGATGCCTTTCTCTACCGACTGACGGTATGCCTCGTCGCTCATGTTGGCAGTTTCGGCATCTGTCAGTTCAAAGTTATACGAAGCAAAATTGCGGTTGTCAAGCAGTTCTGCTACAGAATCAATATCGCTTTGTTCTCCATCAAAAAGGTTTTCGACGATTTCGAGTTCGTTTTTGAAGTGATTCACTACGATAATATACTTGTAAAGAATGTAATACATGTCGGGAACCTGCGCTTCGTTTTTGTCGGGAACAATGTCTACTTTCTCGAAATAACGTACGGCATCATAAGCCGTGAATCCGAAAAAGCCATTGAACGGTAGTCGGTTATTGTTCTCTTTAATTTCAAACGACTTGACAAACGTATTGAAATGTTCGGGCAACGGATAGTCGTTGTCGATCTCCTTGCGAATGATCTCGCCATTCGGATAATACTCCGAAATAGCTCCGTTTTCGACAATGAATTTAGCCGCGGCGCGCAGTCCGATAAACGAGTAGCTGTTTTCGCCGCCATGGTAATCCGAGCTTTCGAGTAATACCGATTCGGGATAAATATCCCTTATTTTGAGGTAAATGGAAACCGGGGTGTGAAGATCACCCAGCAGTCTCTTGGAGTATGTTCTGATAGTTGTTTGCATAAGTATAATGTGCTAATTTGCCAATATGCTAATTTGCCAATTGATAACGGGCTCTGAATTGGCACATTGGCATATTGATTTATTTTGAATTGGAAATATAGGTTTCCATGTCTTTGTCTCCGCGCCCCGAAAGGTTGACTACCACCACGTCGTCGGGTTTGAATGTGAGTCTTTCGAGTGCTGCCAATGCGTGAGCCGACTCCATTGCCGGAATGATGCCCTCTATTTTGGTCAGCAGAAATGCTGCTGCCAGCGCTTCGTCGTCGGTAATGGCAAGGACGGTCGACCGTTTTGTTTTGGACAGATAGGCATGTATCGGGCCGATGCCCGGATAGTCGAGACCGGCCGAAATGGAGTAGGGCTCTTCGATCTGTCCATCTTCCGATTGCATAATCAGCGTACGGCAGCCGTGGATAATCCCTTCGCGTCCCAGATGAATGGTGGCGGCGGAGTAGGGCGTGTCGATTCCTTTTCCGGCAGCTTCCGCTTCGATGAGTTGCACTTTGTCGTTGTGCAGGTAGTGGTAAAATGCTCCTGCCGCGTTACTTCCGCCTCCCACGCAGGCCAGAATATAGTCGGGATAGTCACGTCCCTCATGTTCCAGCAACTGTTTTTGCATCTCCTCGCTGATTACCGATTGCAGGCGAGCCACCATGTCCGGGTAGGGGTGCGGACCGATGGTGGAACCGATCACGTAGTAGGTGTCCTCAGGATTGCAGCACCAATCGCGGATGGCCTCGTTAGTGGCATCCTTCAGTGTTTTGTTGCCACTGTATACCGGAACGACCGTTGCTCCCAGCATCTCCATTTTCTGCACGTTGAGGTGCTGACGTTTTACATCGAGTTCTCCCATATAGACGAAGCAGGGCATGTTGAGCAGAGCGCAAACCGTCGCGGTGGCCACCCCGTGCTGGCCGGCACCTGTTTCGGCAATGATGCGGGTTTTGCCCATGCGGCGTGCCAAAAGTACCTGACCCAACGAGTTGTTGATTTTGTGTGCTCCGGTATGGTTGAGGTCTTCGCGTTTGAGGTAAACTTTTGCACCGTACTTCTCCGACAACCGTTTTGCGAAATAGAGCGGAGAGGGACGACCCACGTAGTCGCGCATCAGACCGTTAAATTCTTCCTGAAAAGAGGGATCGCTGAGAATTTTCACATAGTTATTCCTCAGATTTTCAACATTGGCGTGGAGAATTTCGGGAATGTAAGCTCCGCCGAATTCACCGTAGTAACCGTTTTCATTTACGTTGTAGTTCATAGCTTTGAGTCTGTTTTGCACACGGAATACACGGAATTTGCAGCAAGAAATTGATTGATAATTCCGACTTTCGTTATGCTTGTATTTGTGTTTTTGAAATATTATCAGTGTTTGTCTGTCAGTTCGGTGTTCTCTGTGTGCTCTATTTTTGAAAACAAAAAAGCCCGTCGTGATTGCGACGGGCTTTATCTTTTTACCTAATATGATTATTTAGTGTTCAAACAGATATGCGACGGTGCTACTCACGACTTTTTTGAAGTTGTAAGCGCCACCACCAAAATTTATTTACTGCTTGAAATGACATACTTTCGTTGTTTTGTGAAGGCAAAGGTAGAGCTATTTTTTGAACCAACAAATAATTCGTCGGAAATTTTTCAAAAAAATTACTTTTTGCTGTTTTATTGCGTGTTTGGGTGTTGATTTGAAAGTCGCACGAACTGGGTGATGCGAGCTCCGACTCGCATTTTATTTTTTAGCTTTCTCCGGTACAGCCAATACTGCCTCCAAAGCCGGTTTGGGTGTTTTGTCGCGCCGATAGAGCAGCGGATAGTTGATGCGGCCGGGAACGGGGTAGTCATTTTTCCACGACATGCCGTCGTGCAATCCCCACACGGTAACGCGGTCTATCTTGTCGCGTTTATTGTAGAAGATACTGAACAGTTCGGCATAGCGGTCGGCTAATTGCTTCTCCACATCGGCCGGGAGACCGTTGCGGTAGGGATCGAGGAACGCTTTGAACTCTTCGTGCTGCCATTGCGGGTCGCTCATTATTTTGCCAATAAGCTGCCCCTCTTTGGTGATGGGCAACACATCCACATCGAGTTCGGTAATTATTACCTTCACGCCCAGCGTGGCAAAGGTGTCGATGGCCGCTTCGATGTACTCTTTTCTGGGGAAATCAAGTCCCCAGTGACCCTGTATGCCGATACCATCGATGCGGATTCCCTCTTTTTTGAGCATACGCACCATGCGGGCAATACCGTCGCGCTTGGACGGGCGCCACACGTTGAAGTCGTTGTAATAGAGCTCGGCATCCGGCGCGTATTGATGGGCAAATTTAAAAGCCAGCTTCATCAGTTCGTCTCCGTTGCCGATGGCGTTTACCCACGAGGTAGAGCGGTAAGCTCCGTTTTCGTCTATCTGCTCGTTGACCACATCCCAGGCGTTGATACGGTTTTTATATCTTCCCACTACCGTGGCAATGTAGCTGCGCATCTGTTCTACCATGGCATCGTGTGACTTCGGATGTCCTTCTGCATCCTTGAAAAACCAGTCGGGTGTTTGGTTGTGCCAAATCAGCGTGTGCCCCACCACAAACAGATGGTTGGCTTCTCCCATCTTGACAAAGGCATCGCCCGGTGCAAAATTCCAAACATCCGGAGTAGGGTGCACGGTTTCAGCTTTCAGTACGTTTTCGGGGGTAATGGTGTTGAACTGCTGAAGCACCAGTCGGCGCGAGATGGAGTCGGAACCTCTGACGATCGCGTCGTTGACGGAGCATCCGATTTTAAAAGCGCCTTTGTATGCCTCTTTCAATGTCGGGGTGGTTTTGTTGATGGTTTGAGCGGTAATGGTATTGGCCTGCAGTAGTGCGCAGGCGATGTACAGTAGCGTCTTTTTCATGAACGGGAGTGGCTTTTCGTGTGGTTGAAAATGGTTGTAGTCTCCCTGCAAAAATACGAACTTATGCGACGATTGCCAAATGGAGTTTCGGCTAAGCAGCATGTTTCTTGTGCGAGTCGGAGCTCGCACGACCCATGGGTGATACTGCTGGGTGATGCGAGCTCCGACTCGCATATTTTTACATACCGGATGTGCGGCTAGTGTGTTCTGGTGCGATTTGGCATTAACTTCTTTCAGTCGTTCAACGATGTTTCGCACGACCTATGAACGGTATTGGATAGGCACGCTTTACAAAAGCGCGCCAGCGATAAGGGACTTTCTGTTATAGCCAACCTTTCAAATTATTCGCCACTGCCTCCTGAAGGTTTACCGCTTGTTAGTAATCGTTTTTATTCTTCTTTTTAATTCTTGTACATCACTCGGGTCTTTCAGCTTATGAATCATACTATGACAATTACTACACAATACTGCGAAATCATCTTTGATATTTATTTTTGTATTGCCAATCTTAAGTGAGGAAATTGGTTTCAAATGATGAGCTTCTATAAACTGACTCCCCATTTCTCCATATTTTGATTTGAAATCGAAACCACAAGCTTCGCATTTGTATCCTTTGTAATCTTTGACTTTTTTAGTTATAGATTGGTTTCTTTCAATTCTATAATGTAATCGATACTGTTTCCGTTCAACCGCATTAAGTTTTTCGTTTTCATCAATTTGAGAATCATTGTAGGCTAATTCTTCATATAAGTTTAAATAGTCAACTAAATCAGCTCTCAATCGTTCTGAATTAGGAATATTATCTGCAGGATAGTATTTAGCTATAATATTCCCATCTTCATAAAGTCGAGCATCTCCTTTTGCTTCTAAATAAATATCTGTTAGATCCGTTGATTTGATGTCCATTTTGGCTCTAAAATCGAGAGCCCTTAATCTTAAAATGTGCTTTGCATCTTTTTTATAATCTTGTTTGAGTCTAGTTACACCTTGGTTGAGGGAAAGGTATACTCCTGACATATCTGTCTTAAAGAGGTATACAGGATAATAGCCAGTTTGGGCTGATTCAGTTATTAGCGTGTCATAAATAGCTATCCAAGGACATTCAGCCCATCTACTATGTCCTGCAGATCCAACAACTTTATATCGTTCTTTATCTGGAATTAGAGAAGCCACTAACTCCGGAAAGTCATGTCGAAATCTGTTAGCAAGATTATTATCTTTAAAAGAGCATTCTTTTGCAGATAAATATTGAGCTAAAGGTTCTTTTAAAATATTATCCATTCGATTCTATTTAAGTTAAAATTATTTCGCGCATTATATATGCAAATTACCCTTACCGCAGATACATGCATTCCTAGGGCTAATTGCTATAAATCAACCATACAAATGTAAAAAATAATTATGTAAAAATGGGTTTTGTGTAAATAAATATTGGAATCGGAGAGGTGTAAGACACAAAAAAGCGAACCATTGTTATGATTCGCTGATTGGGTTGTAGAGACGCGGCATGCCACGTCTTTATGGTGTGTGGTTGGTTGCGTAACGCTTACTGAATATTATCCCGTACCTTTTTCAGGTAGGTTTTCATGCGGT
>CAZFTY010000012.1:0-14489 GCA_964521835.1 uncultured Microbacter sp. | reverse complement strand
GAAATATCTGTTTCGGGGAGGCATTATTGCACCATTCAAAGATACAGCACACAAGCGATAACGCAAAACTTTTTATGGGTGTGGTTGGCGGAATATTCTGTAAGAAAGGAGGAGGTTTTTTTAATAAAATGTTGATATATAGTTTTGTGTAATAATATGCAGTTTACTTGTATGTATGTGTAATTGAAGATAACTTTGCTGAATCAAAAACAGGGCGAAACAGCCTCTGTTTCGCTTTCATAAACTCAATACTATTTCACAAAGCAATTATGATTGACTTAGCAATTATCGGGGGTGGCCCGGCAGGCTACGTGGCGGCAGAACGTGCCGGAGCCAGAGGCCTTTCTGTCGTTCTGTTCGAGAAAAAAGAGATGGGTGGCGTTTGCCTGAACGAAGGTTGTATTCCCACAAAAACACTGCTTTACAGCGCTAAGATATACGATAATGCTGTGCATGGTGATAAATATGGCGTTTTTGCCGAAAAAGTCGGTTTCGATTTTGGACGGATCATGATGCGCAAAACCAAGACCGTGCGCAAATTAGTGGCTGGTGTCAATGCCAAGATGAAGGCTCACGGGGTGGAAGTGGTCAAAGGGGAGGCTTACATCGAGAATCGTTCGCAGGATGGCATCTCCATTCGCTGTGGAGAAGATCGGTATCAGGCGAAAAATCTTCTTATTTGCACCGGCTCCGAAACATTTATTCCGCCTATTCCCGGCATTGCAGAGGCGGGAGATCGTATTCTTACCAACCGCGAAATACTGGCGCTCAAAGAGCAACCGGAATCGTTAGTCGTGATTGGTGGAGGTGTTATCGGAATGGAGTTTGCCAGCTTTTTCAACAGCATCGGTACCAACGTAACGGTTGTCGAGATGATGCCCGAGATATTGACCGGAATGGATGCCGAAATGAGTGCCCAGCTTCGCGAAATATACACGAAAAAAGGAATCGCGTTTCATTTGTCGGCTAAAGTAACGGCAATCGACGGAAGCGCGGTGACATTTGAAAAGGATGGGCAAATCGAAACCGTGACTGGTGAAAAAATCCTGTTGAGTGTTGGCCGTCGTGCCGTAACACAGGGTTTCGGACTCGAGAACCTCGGGGTGGAACTCTTCAGGGGAGGTATCAAAGTGGATGAGACGATGCGCACCAACGTGCCCAATGTTTTTGCAGCCGGTGATGTTACCGGGTTCTCACTTCTTGCACACACGGCCAGTCGCGAAGGTGAGGTGGTCGTCAATAATCTGACCGGACAACCCGACACGATGAGTTACCGGGCTATTCCCGGTGTGGTCTACACCAATCCAGAGATTGCCGGGGTGGGGCTGACCGAAGAGGCGGCAAAAGCGCAAAACATTGCTTGTCGGGTGGCGAAGCTTCCTATGAGTTATGCTGGCCGTTTTGTTGCCGAAAACGAGGGCATCAACGGACTATGCAAAATCGTAATTAGTGAGGATGAAACGGTGCTTGGAGTGCATATGTTGGGCAATCCGGCCAGCGAAATTATCTACGGCGCGGGCATGGCTATCGAACGACGAATGACCCTCGACGAATTGAAAAAGATTGTCTTCCCCCATCCGACGGTATCGGAAATATTCAAAGAAACACTTTTTGAGCTATAAAAAAGGAGAAAGCAGAGCACCGGTATGATGTTCTGCTTTCTCTTTTTCGTGAATGGGTTGATAGTTAAAATGCCAGCAGTCGTATGAAAAATACCGTGATGTGGTTGATAAGCTGCGAGAGGTGAAGAATATTCACATGCAGGTAGTTCTCGGCAAGGATAATAGCCAATAATCCGGCCGTGCCCCATTTGTACAGATTGGTCATCAGCGTAGGGTTCGTCTCTTTCAGGAAGGTGAGGTAGAGGTGCGACCCGTCGAGTGGGGGGATTGGAATCAGGTTGAAGACGAATAGTCCGAAATTGATAATTCCGGAAATCACAATCCAGTTGATGATTAAAAGACCGGTCTCCGTACTGTTGAAATAGGGGTAGATAAAAAGAATCCGCGCGATGACAAGCAGTACCAACGCGATAATAAAGTTGGAAAGTGGCCCTGCAATCGAGATCAGAATCTCGTCGCGGTGTTTGTGCTTCAGATTGTCCGGATTGAAACTGACCGGTTTGGCCCATCCGAATCCCGCAAAAATAATCAGAAAAAATCCTATCCAATCGATATGTCGGAGCGGATTCAGCGAGATACGCCCCTCCATCTTTGCAGTGTTGTCGCCTAATCGATAGGCGGTGTAGGCATGAGCAAATTCATGTACCGTCAGACCGATGATGGCTGCGGGGATAAGTTTTAACGTTTCGGATAGTTCCATAAGGATCGTTTCGGGTTATTTGCAAAGCGATAAGATGTCCACGGGAGCCTGGAATTTATAGTCTGCCGGAATCGTTTCGGGATGTTTGCACCCCCATCCGGCTAATCCGAAGCTGACATTCGCCCCCTGGGCACACCTGCAATCGTAAATGGTATCGCCGATGTAGATTGAGCTCTCTGGTCTGGCTCCTGCTATTTCTAAAAATTTCAGCATCGGTTCCGGATCGGGTTTGTGCTTTTCGGTTTGGTCGGAGCAGACTACGAAATCGAAGAATTCTGCAAGCCCGAATGGCGCAAACTCATTCTTGAATTCGTTTTGCGTTTTGGAAGTGACAATTCCGGTCGTCACCCGATTCTCTTTCAACGCCATCAGCATTTCGCGAATACCGCTGAAGACCGATGCTGTATGAAAGTACTGCTGAAAGAAAAAATTCCACCGCAAGTTGGCTTTCGGTATATCCTGAATGCCAAATTGGGGCAAAGAATCGGAACCCGGCAAGCCGAATGCAAATTCCAGCTCTTGTAGCGAAAATTCTTTGCCGTAGTCAGTTTTCAACATACTTTGCAACCCACACAGCACCGCCTGTCCCGTATCGATCAGGGTGCCGTCAATATCAAAAATTACTGTCTCTTTCATTGAGCCTGTTCTGTTTTAAGGGTGCGAAATTAGCAGTAATTTCCGAATATTTTTGTGGGTATGGAGCGGTAGTGACAAGGAACATATCCCTTTTCTGATTTTTTAGCTCTTTGTTTTTATTTGGTTTGATGAGCTTTGATGTATTGAGCGACATCTACCATGGGGGCGATCCAGATCTCTTTTTCGTGTTGTTTGAGGAAATGAAGCAGCTGACTGTGCGCTGCGAGCGATACATTGATGTTGTGTCCGCCGCCTACGCCGTGAAACAAAAATACGAGTAGTGTGTGCGATTCTATTGCCTTCTTTACCAATCCGGTCAGGTAATCTCCCGACACTCCGCTAATCATGTAGCAACGGATGTCGTTCAGGTCTACTTCGTTCAAATGTTGTAGTCCGGGTTGTACTCCACGGGCTCCGACAAACAGTTGCTCGATCGGTTTGTAAAAATCTTCTCCTTTAATAGTACGGTCGCCACACGGGTAGGCAAATGTACGGACTGTTTTACCATCGATAGACTGTAGCAGGGTATTGTTGATTTTGATTTCGTTCTGTGCCCGGGCAACGGTAAATTTGCTCAGGTCGCTTTCGGGCGATACCCAGGAGCGTCCTTCCAAACCGCCATCGCAAGGGTGCGTGAGCGTGTGGTTTCCGAGCTCGTGTCCCTCTTTCGCAACTCTCTTCCATTCGTTCATCCGATTGGCGACTACCGGTGACTGACCGATAAGATAAAATGTACCTTTCAGGGCTACTGAGTCGAGAGCTGGCACTACGTTATCCAGATCGATGTCGATGGCATCATCATACGTTAATACTACGGCGCACTGTTTGCCATTCCACAGTTCCGGCTTTTGGGCATGGCCGACCTGCCAACTACAGGTTGCAATCAACATTGCAAATATAAATTTACGATTCATGGGTTAAATATTGAAATTATTTCTGTTTGTTCGAATAAGCTCCACAAACTTACAGCTTTATTTTTATAACTGTAATGATGCTTTCAATTATATTTTTATCTGTGGAGAATACGAAAAATTATTTTATTGTTATTTTTTTGTAGTTGCCGGTTATATTGCTAAATGCAAAATGCAAGAAAAATTTGATTGATTTTGACGTAATACTTTCTCTGATTAAGGCCTAAAAGTCAATGATGTTCCCTTCTATTTTATTGTATTTTAATGTTTATATGCGGACTTTAAATTCTGAAAATTATCCTGTCTTTTTTGTATTTTTTAATGAAGGCCAATGGGAATGGTTTAATGGTTGCATATAGATGTTTTTTTGTCTCAAATATGGAATTAATTGCGTCTCTGTTTTTAGTTAACATGTACTAAAAGCAAGATTTGAACACTTTACTATGTTTATTAACTCTAATTTTGTATAGTGATTTTATACTTAAATGGAAAACCTGTATTACGTAGAACGTGTTAGAAAAGTTATCGATTATCTGAAGAATAATCCTAACACGGATCTCTCTTTGAAAAAAATTGCAACGATTGCTATGTTTTCCGAATTCCATTTTCATAGAATATTTAAAGAAGTAACGGGGGAAACATTGCGTCGGTATGTCAAACGATTACGCATGGAGAAAGCCGGTGCTTGTTTGGCTAATGATCATTCTGTTGTGTTAAAGGAGTTGTGGACGCAATTGGGATACAGTACAGCCTCGCATTTTAGTAGAGATTTTCGCCATTTCTACGGATGTTCGCCTTCTCAATATCAGAAACAACAAAGTACCACCGCCAAAACAAAGAAGTCAAACCGAGAACATACATTGTTCAGATCTGATCCAATCGCATTGACAGATAGATAAGCCGCTAAGGCGTCTCAACAGTGTTACATATATTATATTGACCTAAAGAAGCATTGAGCCACCGTGATGGTTTCTCAACGTGCATTCAATAATTCTAGAGAAAAGACCGCGTCGGGGAAAACACATTCTTAGGCGCGGTTTGTTGTTATGGAATGATCTGGATTTGATCGATAAAAGCAATGATATTCAAATTTCTATATCTTTCTGGCGCGCCAGTTTCCGAAGCGAAAATAGAGATAACACATTATTCCCAGGCCAAGCCAATAGACAATCTCAGATACCCAGGCAACAGCTACCGGCCAGTGGAAGACGAAATTCACCACATAATTATAGGCCATATACATTACTAAGGTCGTCATGTCGAACAGTAACGCCATGCGTGTGTTGCCTGTTCCCGAAAGGGCATTGAACCAGATGCACCCGAAGGCAAAGACGAACAATACTCCACAAAAAACATACATCGAAGGAATCGTTGCGGTGATCAAAGCGTCGTTGTTGGTGTAGATCGAAGCCAGAACGCGCGGGAAGAGTACCGCGAAGAGCGCGAGCGGAATCACCGCGCCGAGTGCAATGCGAAACTGCCGGCGAATGGTTGGCAATACCTCCTCCGTGCGTCCTTCGCCTATCAGGTTGCTCACGATGGTGCTGATTGTCTGTCCGAATGCCATCACGGGCAACCCCAGCAGCGAATAGAGGCTGCGGATAATATTGGAGACGGCAAGCGGGCGTTCTCCGGTCTGTTCGATGAACATAAAGAAGAGAAACCACGTCGATACGGAGAGGAAAATCTGCATCATAATAAAGAGCGATATGTCCAATATCTGCCGGATTGTTTGCCAGCTGAAATGTTGCAGGGTAAACAGTCCGAAGCGTTTTGTGTCGACAGCTTTGCAGGTAAAGACAAAATAAAAGAGCGTGGTTGCCGCTTCGGCGATGACCGATGCCAGCGCTGCTCCCCCGATGCCCAGAGCGGGCAGGCCCCAGTGTCCGAATATCAACGGATAGTTCAACGCTACATTTACTCCGGTGGTTATAAAGGCGCTCAGCGTTAAAACTTTCGTGCGCATAATGCCGACATAAAATGCCCGGAACATCAGGTTGATAAAGGCAAAGAAGAAGCCGAATATCCGGAAATTGAGGTATTCGACGGTGGCATTACACACTGCATGCGAGTGGACGAACGAACGAAGCAACGGAGCGGCCAGGAAGAAACTGAGCAGAAAAACGATCAGCGCCAACAAGAGGGCGAAGACCATACCCTGATTGAAAATGTTTCCGATCTGTCGGTAGTTTTGCTCTCCGTTGCGGCGTCCGATAAGTATTTGCGATCCCGAGCTGAATCCCATCCCGACGACAAAAACGGCCATATAGAACACACCAGCCAACGCCGATGCCCCAAGCTCCACTTCGCCCACTCGTCCCAGAAAGGCGGAGTCGGTAAGATTCACCAGATTCTGTGCCAATAGCGTCAGAATTATCGGATAAGTAAGATGCCAAATATGTTTAAGGTTGTACATGTAGTTGATTTGAAAATTTGGGGATGTGGAGATGTGTAAAAATAAGAAATTATGTATTTTTTCGAATGTATTGTTATGAAATTGATTAATGCTCTTTTATCCAGGCCTCTCCTTTTAATCTCCTTTCCGAAAAGGGAGTCAAGTGACTTTTCGATATGAGATAAAACTCATTAATACAGGTGCAGTGCCCCTCTCTTCGGGAGAGGGGTTGGGGAGAGGTCATGTGTTGAAATGTATCAGAAGCTTCGCGAAATGATTTAACAATAATAAAAGAGCTGACAAACCGTGTAGCCTGTCAGCTCTTTTGCCCGGCGAAACACTTTCCGAAAGGTTTCGCCGAAATCGGAAAGCGATTATTTATTTTGCACCAACAACCATGCGTCGGCAAAGCGCGATTGCAATTCTACCTTTGCGCTGGTGGCCTGTGCGTAATCGTCGTACGAAGCGATAATCACCCGGTACATGTTGTTTTCGTTGACAACCACTGCCGGATTTTTACCCTCTTTCTTCAGCGCTGCGGCAAGGTTCTGAGCATTCAGCTGGCTACCGAAACTGCCCACCACAACATGGTATTTCTTGTTCACCACATCCTGATTGGTTTCGGTTTCTATCGGTTTGAATACCTCTTTGCGAACATTCTCTTTTGTCGCTACCGGAGTGGCGGGTATCTGAGCCTGAGTTGCCGGAGCCGATATTACGGACGAAGCCGGTTGTTCGGTCTTTGCTTGGGCTTTTTCATAAATTCCTGCCGGATGGGTCGTTTTACAGGAAACTACCATAATGGCAGGCACGATAAATGCGCAATAAACTATTTTTTTCATCATCAGTAGAATTTAAAGTAGGATACTTTTTAACGGATTACAAAATTGCGAATTTCTTACCAGATTAGCAATACACTTTTAATAACCCAGAATTTTCAGCATCGACTTGTAACTCTGCTCTTTGGCAAAAAGCTTGGTGACATATTCGCCATTCTCGTCCAGGTCGATCACCACCACTTTCGGCGCGGGAATCAGGCAGTGCTGAATGCCTCCGAATCCTCCCAGCGATTCCTGATAGGCTCCCATATGGAAAAACCCGATATACTGTTCTCCCTCTTCGGTAATGGTGGGCAGAAATACGGCGTTCGAATGCGCTTCGGCGTTATAGAAATCTTCGCTATCGCAGGTAAGACCGCCCAGATGTACCCGCTGATACTCCGAGGCCCAGTTGTTGATGGCTAAGAAGACATAGCGTTGGTCGATAGCCCAGGTGTCGGGCAGGGTGGTCATAAACGAACTGTCGATCATGTTCCACAACTCACGGTCGTTTTGTTGCTTCTGGTTGACGATGGAGTAGAGAATAGCTCCGCTTTCGCCCACGGTATACGATCCGAATTCGGTAAAGATGTTCGGTTCGGGCACTTCGTTTTGCGTACAAATCGCTTTGATCTGCGCCACAATCTCTTCGGCCATATAGTCGTAATCGTAGGTAAAGTCGAGGTGTGCCTGAATGGGAAAGCCTCCCCCGATATTCAGGCTGTCGAGCGACGGGCATACCTTCTTCATCTCACAATAGAGGTTCACCGCTTTGTTCAGCTCATTCCAGTAGTAAGCCGTATCTTTTATACCCGTATTGATAAAGAAATGAAGCATTTTCAGCTCTACCTGCGGGTTATTGTGAATCTTGTCGGTATAATAAGGAATGATGTCGCTGTAGCGGATGCCCAGGCGTGAAGTATAGAAGTCGAATTTAGGTTCCTCTTCCGAAGCGATTCGGATGCCGACTTTGAATTTGGGTTCGAAGTCTTTGAGTAACAGATCCAATTCAAACTTATTGTCAAGAACAGGCACTACATTCTCGAATCCGAGGTTAATCAGATTCTGTATGTTTTCAACATAATGAGGACGTTTAAATCCGTTACATATAACAAATGTGTCCGGTTTAAGTTGACCGGATTCAAAAAGAGATTCCAGAATGTTGATGTCGAATGCCGAAGATGTCTCGATGTGTACGTCGTGTTTCAGCACCTCTTCCATTATAAAAGAGAAGTGAGAACTCTTGGTGCAGTAGCAATAATTGTAGTCCGCATTGTAGTCGACCTTGGCCATGGCCACGTTAAACATGCGTCGCGCACGTTGTATTTTTTTTGCGATGCTTGGTAAGTAGCTTATTCTGAGTGGTGTTCCGTATTGCTTTATCAGATCCATCAACGGCACACCATACCAGTAGAGCTCATTGTCTTCTACCGAAAACTCATCGTTCGGAAACTCGAACGTCTGTTCAATCAAATCGACATACTTGTTTTTCATCCGGACATCAATTCATTAAAAAGATAAATAACTAAAAGAATAGTAATCGTGACACTCCATTTGTTGAAAATCCAACTTACTTACATTGCTTATAAATGGTCAATGTAATTCATTCGGATTTTGGCATATGAATTGAGTTGCCCGATTTTGGACTGCAAAAGTACAAAATAATATCAGATTCGGATCATTACATTTGCTAAAATACTGTTATGAATAACAAACGAATAGTCTATTCGTCCGAATCGCTCAAACAAAACCTTTATGGCGTTGGGTTTTAATTCTCTTTGGAGGCAAAAAAAAGGGGGAATGCAACCGAGTGCATTCCCCCTTCGATAGGTTGTGGTGTGGCTTTTAGCAAGCCTCTACCTCTTTGTTGATCTTTTTAACCAGACCCTGAAGCACGGCACCCGGTCCCAGTTCGCGGAAACTGGTAGCACCGTCGGCAATCATGTTTTGTACGGTCTGTGTCCAGCGTACCGGAGAGGTGAGCTGAGCAATCAGGTTGTGTTTGATTACTTCCGGATCGGTTTGTGGTTTTGCATTTACATTCTGATATACGGGACAGATCGGCGTAGCGAACTTCGTATTGGCAATAGCCTGTTCCAGTTCCACGCGGGCAGGTTCCATCAATGGAGAGTGGAACGCGCCACCTACCGAAAGAACCAAAGCGCGACGGGCGCCGGCCTCTTTTGCCAAATCACAGGCTTTCTGAATGGCTTCGATTTCGCCGGAGATAACCAGCTGACCCGGACAGTTGTAGTTGGCCGGAACCACGATGCCATCTACTGCAGCACAAATCTCTTCCACTTTGGCATCGTCGAGACCCAGCACGGCAGCCATGGTCGAAGGTTGTTTTTCGCACGCTTTCTGCATAGCCTGAGCACGGGCCGAAACCAATTTCAAACCATCCTCGAACGAGAGAGCACCGGCAGCAACTAAGGCAGAGAATTCGCCCAGCGAGTGACCGGCGGTCATATCGGGTGTGAATTCGGCTCCCAATGTTTTAGCCATAATTACCGAGTGAAGAAAAACGGCGGGTTGTGTTACTTTGGTCTGACGAAGATCTTCGTCGGTACCGGCAAACATCAGATCGGTGATGCGGAATCCCAGAATTTCGTTTGCTTTTTCAAACAACTCTTTTGCAAGCGGATTGCTATCATACAAATCTTTGCCCATTCCTACAAACTGGGCACCCTGACCGGGAAATACATACGCTTTTTTCATGTGAAAATAATTTTGATTTTAATTATAAACAAGCATGCTATTGGGTGTCATCTCTGTCTCCGTCGCATCAGTCTATTCGGTCGGAAAGGAGACCGATGCACGGATTGTTGTGCGCCAACGATGTATGCCTATCAAAAGCCGTGCGCAACGGGTTCGTTATGTGCCAACAAAATACCGGATAAAACCGGACTCCCGAACTCGTTTTGAACGGCCAAAAATTACGCCGCAAAGATACTCTTTTTTATTGAATAGACCCGCCCCCGATGTCTCAGTGACGCCCATTGCTCTGTTGTGCCTCTCATCGTTTTTTTTACGTAATCTGATTGTAAAAAACTAATACAAGAATTAATGCTATTTATGTATTGTGAAAAAATAGTCGTAGATTTGGGGCGGAAAAGCAAACAACCCCATTGTTTAATAAATGGAGCGTAAGAGGGTTACGTGCTACACAAGAGAGCGGAATAACCGACCGCGTACGCGGATGTGAAAAGAAAAAATAGGATAAAAGCCGCTGGCCGGGGTTTGAAGCATGGCGACGGTGACTGTTTGCTTGCGGGGTTTTATGACCATACGCTGCGCTACGCTAATTGTGTGGTAGCCGAGGATCTGAAGTCGCCAGATAATTTTATAAAACGAATTTATTTCAGCAGTTTAAACAATAATACAACAAAAACTATAGCCGATATATGCGAATAGGTTGTTCGCATACACAATTTGAAGGTTCGCATATATTGGTGTTATGGGCAAGGCAAAAAAAATAAAAAAGAAGTTACTATGGCAGATATAAAGACACAGATAATTTGTGAAAATATTGCTCCGATTGAAAATCTAAATAAAGAAATTCTATCTGGAACACTGAAGTTTGGCATATTTGCTAATAATGGAAGTGGCAAAACTTTCATTAGTCGACTATTTCGGCTTACAGAAAAGGGATCTGAGATTCAGTTAAATGAAGAGAGTCTAAGTCAAACTGACAAATTTATTTCATTAGGAAAGACCAACGCAAAATTTAAATTTAAAGTAACAGATAAAGAAGGTGTTGTAAAAGATGATTTTGGTTTAGACTTTTCTTTAGGTTCTGTACCAACAATACCAACAACTTTTTTTCTATACCATACATTCAATCAAGAATATGTAGATGACAATATTCGAACACTAAATTATGAAAAAGATGGAAATATCGATGGGTTTATTCTTGGAAAAGGGAATATCGATTTAAAAGACGAAGAAGATAAATTAGCAAAGAATGAGGAAGATGGTTTAGCAATATCTGAACATGTTAAGACTGAAATCAAACAATATCTTAAAACGAACATTGATAACATTCAAAATATTCAACGACTTGGGGAATACAAGAATATAACCTATGAAGAAATTGTATTTGGTTTAAATGCTGAACCTCTTCAAGTTTCAAAAGCATTCGATGATTTAATTGCCGATTATAATAAAATTAAGTCAGTTCCTGAAAATCTGATTGATATTCAAAAAATTGAAAAGGTTGAATTAAACCTTAAGCAATTTGAAGACTTGAAAGAATTGTGCAAAAAAGAATTTACATTAAGTATTCTTGCAGAAGAATTCAAAGAAAAGATTAAAACAAAACAAGGATTTATTGAAACTGGTATTGGACTCATATCCAATAACAAATGTCCTTTTTGTGAACAATCATTTAATGACGAGGCTCTAAAGCTAATCGATAACTATACAAAGTATTTAAATGATTCTGAAGCAAGTACTATAAAACTATTTAAATATAGCATTAAGTCAATCGAAGACAAGATTGCCAATATTAGAGCAATAGAAACGGTTAATATAAAACGTATTTCTGAGTATGACACATATAAAACAAAATATATTCCGTCCTGTGCTGAAATAAATTTAGAACAATTAGATATAACCTCACTTTTAGAAACGCTAAACAAAATAATAATTGTCGTTAATCAAAAATTGATTGATATATCTAAGCCTATCGAATTAGAGAATTCTTATTTAGAAGAGCTTAACACATTGCAAGCCCAAATAAATAATAGGATAATCAAAAACAACAAAGAAATTGATGGAATTAATGGGAAAAAGAATCGAATTAACGATGAAAATAAAAGAATACGTAAAGAAATATGTAACAGTGCTTTCAACTATCTTGTAAAAGCACATAAAACGAATATTAGCAATATTCTTAGGTTACGCTCAGAGCATAAGCAACTTACAGAACAAATTAAAAAGAAAAAAGAAGAACAAAAAGCAAGTAAAAAAGAACGAGTTGCTGATACTATAAAAAAGGTTTTAAACTACTTTTTTTCAGGGAAATATACTCTTAATGAGGAAACATTTCAGTTAGTGTTTAAAACGAATCCTCTTGCAAAAGATCAAGCAAAAAATGTGCTTAGTGATGGCGAAAAAAATATAGTAGCTTTTGCATATTATTTAGGTGATGCTCATTTAAAGGTAAATGAAGAAGATGACTATAAGAAACTATTCTTTATTATTGATGATCCAATCTCTAGTATGGATTTTAACCATGTATATACTATGTGCGGAATTATTAGAGATTTAGATAAAATAATAGAAAAACTAGGGCGCGTTAAATATCTTCTTTTTACCCACAACAATGATTTTATGAGGGTATTGTCTTCAAACAACATACTTGAAAAAAAACTAATATTAAGAGATGGTAAAATTGAGGAATTCAATACAAGCTTGACAGTTCCTTACATTAGTCATTTACTTGATATATTTCAAATTGCGAGAAGAGTGAAAAACCCAGACCATACAACAGCAAATTCGATAAGACACATTATTGAGACTTTGACTAAGTTTGACAAGATTGAAATAACAAGAGATAGCATTGCCGAATATATAAGAGAAAATATACAAGAAGAATCACGTGCATATACTTTAATAAATGACTTGTCGCATGGTGGTTGGCGTTCAGAACAAGAACCAATTACAAACGAAGATTACAAAGAAGTGTGCAAAACGATTGTCAATCATATTGAAATTAAATACAAAGGTCAAGTTGACTTTTGCAACAAGACAACTTAATGATAATCAAATGCCCCGCTTCAAAATTTTAACGGTTTGATAGGTTTGAAGCCCGCAACCCCTTGCTGGTGCAGGTCTTCAGACCTGTGCCTGAGCATTGAATGGTGCAAGTATGGCAGATTGAACCGAACGACCGGTAAACTTGGAACAAAAGAGGCGGTAGTTCGAATAAAATAATGTTTAAAAGAAACGATTATGAAAAAAACAGCAATGCTATTATGTGTAGCCGCATTATGCCTGTTTGCTGTATCGTGCAGCAAAGACGACAATAAAGATGACGGAAAAAACGGAACCGTTACATTCGGGGCAAATTACGATGTGATAAACTGTATTACGACGGTGACGATCTTTGTTGATCGGCAAAATATCGGTAAACTGACCAATTATACGGATACTATTACCGAGTGCGGACAACCCGGCAACGTTACAAAAAGATTGCCTGTCGGAGAACATTCGTACAAAGTAGAGATTCGTCTCGCATTAGGAAGCGGATGTTCCAAAGATATTACCGGCACGGTTCAGATCAAAGAGAATGAATGTACGAAGGTCTTTATTAATTACTTCAAAGTAATGTAATCGGTTTTCTTTGCTGGCGCAGGTCTCCCGACCTGTGACTGAGCATTGAATGGCGCAAGTATGGCAGATTGAACCGAACAGCAGGTAAACTTGGAACAAAAGAGGCCACGGGGTTCTGTCGGAATCGGAGATCAGCGAAGCTAATTGCACTCCGAAGCCAACATCCTGCAACAATAACCGTAACCAATAACACCACAAACCACCAATGAAAAAGACTATCGTTACTACAGCGCTGCTGCTTGCCTTCGTTCAAATCGGGCTGGCACAAACCGATTTTGATAAGATAAAGTTGGACAGCTACTTTCATGCACTCGAAACAAACAACAAGTTTATGGGGAGTGTGGCCGTCTCTAAAAACGGGGTTGTCGTTTATTCAAAAGCAATCGGTTTCGCTGATGTTGAAAAGGGGCGTAAGGCAGATCTGAATTCAAAGTACCGCATCGGATCTATCACCAAATCGTTTACTGCGGTATTGGCGCTGAAGGCAGTCGAAGAGCAAAAGTTAGCGTTGACTCAAACCATCGATCAGTGGTTTCCAACCGTCAAAAATGCGCAGAAAATTACCGTCAAACAGTTGCTGAGTCACCGAAGCGGGATACATAACTTTACGGATAACGCGGACTATCTGACCTGGAACACGAAGCCAAAGCAGGAGGCGGAGATGATCGACATTATTTCGAAGGGCGGTAGCGATTTTACTCCGGATAGTAAAACGAAATACAGCAATTCCAACTTTGTGCTGCTGACCTACATCCTCCAAAAGGTTTTTGCCAAACCCTATGCCGATTTGCTGCAGGAGTATATTATCCGACCTGCCGGCCTGACCGATACCTATCTGTTCGGAAAAACAGATCCGGATAAAAACGAATGTAATTCCTATACTTTTGCCGGGACATGGAAGATTCAACCCGAAACGGACGCGACTATTCCGTTAGGGGCAGGCGCCATTATCTCTACACCAACCGATTTGATAAAGTTTGCCAATGCGCTGTTCGGCGGCAAATTAGTGAAGCCGGAGAGTCTTGAACTGATGAAAACGATGAAAGAGGGTTGTGGTCTGGGGTTGTTGCG
>CAZFTY010000011.1:0-14573 GCA_964521835.1 uncultured Microbacter sp. | reverse complement strand
AATTGAAACATGTGTTGACAACGACGACCTATGTTACCCCCCCAGCAAGCGGAACTGTCTTAAATCTTTTCCTGGATCTGGTTAATGCAACAAACAAAGATTTCAAGGCTGCAGAATATAAAGGAACAGGAGAATCAGAATTTAAATCTTTTATGGATAGAGCTTATTTGCAAGCAATGGCTGCGGTTGAGATAAAGAGACCTGATTTTAAAGTGCGGACTCCGATTTTGGGTGTACATCCCGTGACGGCAAGAATTGGGCTAAAGGAGGGGCTTAAAAAAAGACAAATGTACACTGTATATGAAATGACATTGAATGAAAGAAATGGTCAGACAGAACCTAAAGAGGTGGCAACTATTTTGGCAACTAAGGTTGCTGGTAATAGTAGAAATTTAGTGTCTGATTCTTTAGCTCGTAAATTGTATTCTAAATTTACGGTCATGCATCAGTATCATAAGATTGAGAAAGGCATGTTTATGGAGCAAAAGAATAGTAGCAATATTAGCTTTTATTCAGATGTTATTGTTGGTGATCGCTTAATAATGCCATGTATAGGGTTGGAATTCTTGAATTTTATTACGACTCCTGGTATTTCCGGTAGCTTGTTATTGGATGCCGGTGTCGGTTTTCATAATGTTGAGGCTCAAGGAGAAGATACTTATCAGATATATCATCCTTCTAGATATGGAGGATATTATACTGAATCCTCATATACTGTGACTAAAAAAGAGAAGAGTACGTCTGCTCATATACGATTGGGATATACATTCGGGTTCCCTGTTTTTACGCCCAATATAAGACTCGCTCCTTTTTGTATGGTTGGAATAGGTTATTGTAGTAAAGAAGTTAATAGCTCATCCGATGATTCGTCGGATGATGATTCGTCAAATACAAATAAACATCTTGAAGGCTCTGTTTCTTATGGCGCCAGATTAGGCTACAATATTAACCCCAAGTGGCAAGTATATCTGAAGTATGAAAATGTATATTTTGATTCTACAAACAATGTTGGTGGAACTACTTATGTAGCTAATGAGGGTTTTGGCGCAGGAGTAAAGATTTCTTTTTAAATTAGAACAAGAATGATATTTATCTAAAAATGCAAATTATGAAAACGAAAATTTCAAGAGTATCAGGTATGATTCTGATGGCAGGTGCAGTTTTGTTAATGGTTACTTCCTGTGGATCGTCTAAAAAAATTACGACTAACGAATTGGGTGAAAAAGAGGTCGTTGTTCCGTGTTCCGGTTCTGAGTTTCAAAGCAATTCCAAAGCATTCCGGTTCTCAGCGATCGGAGAGAGTATGGATCAGATGACAGCCAAGAAAAAAGCAATGAGCGAAGCCCGTGCCGGATTAGCTGCCGCTATTAATACGGTTGTAAAATCTGTTACCGATAACTATGTAAAAGATGGAAATTATAACAACAAGGAAGAGCTGATGAAAAACTATGAAGGAATAAGCAGAGAAGTAGTAAATCAGACTTTGTCCGGAACGATTGTGATTTGTGAGAAAATGATGCTTACTAAAGCTGGTAATTATAAATCGTATGTATGCGTTGAACTAGGAAGCAATGAAATTCTGCAATCGCTGAATAATCGTATGAGCAATAATGAGCAACTGAAAGTAGATTATAATTACGAAAAATTCAAGAAGACTTTTAACGAAGAAATGAGCAAGATGGGAAATTAAAGATGATTTGATTTTTTCATCCGGGCTAAGAGGAAGAGTAGATGTAATTCTGGTCTTCCTCTTGCCTCATTTATAGGCTTCAAATGGAAGGCCATTCTCAGTCGGATTGTAAGTTTATGTGTGTTTGTATAGATAAATAAATAAATGGTGAATGTTAATGTATGAAACGATTCTTGTTGTTGTTTTTATCCCTATTACCACTATTATTCATTTATGCTCAATCTGATGTAGTTTCAATATTGGAGAAAATGGCTACGGAAAAGATAGAAAGCCAGCAATATATTCCTTTGAAGTCAATGCTGCCCTGTGCGTTTTTTGATCACCTGTTTTCTGGTTATATTGGCATTTCTGATATTGGCGTTGATTCTGCTATGGCATATAAACAGGCGTATTTGAGGGCACTTTCTCTTGCCTCGCTTAGACAAGGACAAGTTCGTGGTCTTTGTGATGCGTATAATGACTCAAAGGATAAGGATCAAGTCTCATATAACTATGAAGAATTTTATGAGGTGCGGACAGCATTAAAAATACCCCGTTCTGCTATTAAAGTGAAAGAGAAGCTTAAACTTGCAACCGGAGAAGTACTCCTTTTTTTAGCGATTGATTCTTCTGAGGTTACGAAAAATGACGTTCGTATTCGGATGAATAATCGAATAACAATTTATTGTAAAGAAGACGAAGCGGGTTGGAATCATAGATTTATGAATAAAATTACCGTAAGCGATACATTAAGTTTTTCTGAATGCGATTCTGTCGTTTGCGAAAATTCAGCCTATACAGGATTAGGAAATAGATGGGTGAGTGAGAATGTGTCAGTCAATGGAAGAGCAATTACTACTGATTGTTATAAGACGTTTTATGAATTAGACACAAACTGTATCATCAAGAAAAATGATTGTGATCAGTATGGAGCTACTACTGTCGATGGACTATGGAGTGCTTTGATCAATGATTTATATCGTAAGCTGTCAATGCTGTTTAAGAATAGGTTGCCAAAGGAGAAAAGCGTCAGTGATAAATCAATGGATGATCTCCAATCATTAGATCGGGACATGGGAGCATATCCGTTTGATTGTGTATTGACGGGTTGTACTTTCTCCAATAATAGAATGGCTCTGCAGTTACAATTGAAATAGTACTTACATTAATTGCAAAATAACAATGATGAGTGAAATTCAACATGAGTTATGGTGTATATAGCAGTCAAAGTGTTGAAAATAATTTAGATAGATGGATTATTAATGGTAAATGTGAGATGATGAAATTATTTTTAGAAAAAAAGATAGTAACTTAGAAGGGAACCTTTTAATTTACTAAGGATGCGATGCTTGATTATATTTTCAAAAAAAATTGAGTAAATGGAATGAATCGGTTAATCTTCGTGTTTACTAAAACCCGTTTGGTCTATCTGTGGGCGAAAGGAGATGCTCAAACCACGACTAGTGAGAAGATCTTAAGCTGGATTTATGCTATCCCGCCCGATCAACGATGCTTAATCTATCAGCAGTTTAATGTGATCAGGTAAAATATCAATTATAAAAATTGAAAAATGAAAAATAGACTTATTTTGATAGTAATAAACTGTTTTGTTTGTGTCCTTGTTTTAGCTCAGCAAAACGAAACATCCGATATGCAAAAAATGCAGGATGATTTTGAAAAGTATAAAAAAGCAGCTACAGAAGATTTTAATAATTATCGGGATAAAGTCAATAAGGAGTTTGCTGATTATATGAAGAAAGAGTGGGAAGCGTTTCGAGCATTTCAAGGAATTCCGGTTCCGAAACAGCCCGATCCTGTTAAGCCCCCGGTGAAAACGCACCTCGAAGAGAAACCCGATAATCATCAGATTCCGGAAGGCAATGTGGTGCTGTTGCCTGTGCCTCAAAAACAACCACAACCGGTGGCTCCGATTCCGGTTATCCCCGTACCGGAGAAAACCGCAACTCTTGATTTTACGTTTTACGGTATTCCTTGCTCTGTGTCATGGACAGATAGTCTGAAGTATACTCTTAGTTCGTTGAAAGGAGAAGTTCTCTCTGATGCCTGGAATCAGTTATCGGATAAAAGATACAATGCATTCTTAGCCGATTGTATTGCACTGCGTTCCAGATTATCACTTTGTGATTGGGCTTATTTGGGACTTTTACAGCAGATTACCCAATCCATATTCGGAACTGCCAAAGCAAATGAAGCTGTTTTATTGCAAATGTATGTTCTATGCCAGACTGGTTATAAGGCTCGTTTGGCGCAATCAGCAGATAATATATTGTCTCTGTTGATTAACACCAATATCGACATGTATAACCGAACTTATATTGAGATAGAAGGAACCAAATATTATGTAATTGGATCAGATGCAAAATCATTTGATGTGTTGACTGTAGGATTTCCAAACGAACAATCCTTTTCATTGCAGATCAATGGCGAACAATTGGCTACTGGAACTGAAACAACCCCGAAGATATTTCACTCACGAGCCTATCCGACCGAGAGTGTGAGTACTGGAGTAAATAGCAGGACGATTAATTTTTATAATTCATATCCGCAATGTGATTGGAAAATTTATGCGATGACTCCATTGAGCTCTACTGTCAAGAAAAATGTATATCCGATTCTTGAAAAAGCTATTCGGGGTAAATCGGAGGCGGAGGCGGCCAATATGCTGATAAATTTTGTTCAAACAGCATTTGAATATAAGACGGATGAAGAGCAGTTTGGTTATGAACGAACTTTCTTCCCGGATGAATTATTCTATTATCCCTACTCCGATTGCGAAGACCGAGCCGTTTTATATGCCACATTGGTTCGAGATCTTTTGCATCTGAAAGTTGTGCTTTTACATTATCCAAATCATTTAGCTACTGCAGTCCATTTTGATCAGGATGTGACAGGGAACTATCTGATGGTGCAGGGTGCTAAATATCTTGTGTGTGATCCTACATACATCGGAGCGCCTATTGGAGATGCTATGCCGCAGTTTAAAAATACGCAGGCCGAGGTCATCCTTCTATAAAGAATTTGAAAGTTCTTTAATATTAACGGAGGTATTGGGCATTGGATCGGTCTGGGTGTCGCTCCCATCCGGGTGGTAATGAAACACTGAAATGCTAATTCTTCCGATGCTATTTAATCCCTATTTTTTACCACATAACATCTGTTTTTTGCATCTTATCCGGTTTTTCGACATAACGAGCCTGTTATGAACGATTCCCGATTTTATTTCTTGAAGCTGTCTTTTTATTTTTGTGGTTGAAAGAGTGAAAAATCATTTAATTCTGCACTCGGCCGACAGCAGTCAGTTGTAAAGCGAACGATAATGCATGATATCGTCCCAATCTAAGGAGAAACAGGATCGTTTACAACTGTTATTACCCTCACATCAGCAGAAAAATGAGCAACAACTGCTGTTGTATGTTCTATAACAGCAGGAACAGATCTGATAACAGCAGTTATCGGTTCGATAACAGCAGAAAAAAGATTTGTTACAACAGAAATTGGGCGCATAACGGAAGGATGACTCCGGAAAAGAGCTGTTGCAGATCTGATAACAGCTGGAATTTGGAAGATAACTGAAAACACAAGTTGAATAACAGGCGTGATATGTTCGCTTTCATGTGTAACAGAATCGCTAACAAATTTGCATGACCCTTTGGATAGTTCACTATTATATTAACTTCAAAAAACAATCTCTATGAAAAAAACACGAGTGCTCCTTGATTTTGTGAAACTTGCAATCGCGGAAAAGATTGCTTTTTACCGCAATGTAATTAGTAAGTTAACGGGCAATGCGGCTTACCCCAATCCCGATGTTGCGTTGGCAGAGGCTAAAACCTCAGTCGATAAACTTGAAAATTTGTTTCTGGCATCGCGGGATGGTAGCCACTCTATCATATCGGCCATGCATGCAGCCGAGGATGAGACCGATGATCTGTTTCGTATTCTGGCCGCTTACGTAAGCCGGATAGCCAATGGTGATGAAGCGTTGATTCTGAGCTCCGGTTTCGATTATATGAAACAACCGGCAGCTAAACAGAAGGACATTCTGGCGGTCGAAAATGGCGATGTATCTGGTAGTGTCTTTTTGGTGGCACGGGCAGTCGATAAAGCCGGATCCTATATCTGGCAAATGGCCAAAGATGTGTTGCCTCCCGACGAAGAGGGATGGAAGAAAGTTGGGTATAGTACCCAGGCCTCTTTTGGGGTAGCCAATTTAACCGTCGGGGCGACCTACTATTTCCGGTTTGCCGCCGTTACTCCCGATGGCACTACCGATTTTTGCACTCCGGTGCTGAAAATTGTAATCTAAAATGAATTTATTACAAGGCTTCACATTGAGTGGAGCCTTGTTGTTGAAAAATGTCCTTGATTGTTGCTTAAAGATGAATTTTGTAATTTTAAATAAGAAGATATGAAGACAAAAATTTTATGGGGAATATGTATGGTAGCATCTGTTGTATTATCGTCATGTAAAAAAGATAAAGCTGTCGATGATGATGTTGTTACTGCGACCACAGCAGTCATACAAAGGATTGCTTCAGTTAAGACATATCAAAATGATAAATTATTATACTTAAATACCTATAAGTATGATGCTACTGACAGATTAATTACACATGCAGAATATTCGTATGATGACAATGGAAATGAAGATGATCGTGACGAGAATACTTATACTTATTCCGGTTCACAGGTTACTGATGGTGAGTTGAAGTGGACGTTGGATGCAAACGGGTTGGCGTTAAAAGCGATAGATCTTAGTGATGGTAGCACTTACTACACATGTATATATAACAACGGATACATGAATACAGCAACCTGGCCAGGGTCTTATTCCACGACAGATGCCTTTACATGGCAGGATGATAATTTGGCAAAAGTCATTGAAACACATACTTACACTCCAACATCATCAGCCTCATCCAAAGCTGCTGCCGTGAATGGGCACCGGTCACTGCCACTGGGATTGTTGCACAGGGTTTTCTCTGAATTAACGACAGGAAAGAACCGGCCGAATAAAGCTTCTGCCATAAGTGCTGTTGGTAGCAATAGTGTAATTAGCTATACATATACTTATTACATGGATAAATACAATACAATTGCTGCCGGAAGTTGGGGAGGAGAGGATTTGAATTTTGTGAATATTGGACTATCATTTTTGGGTAAAGGGAGTAAAAACCTAGTAAAAACCCTGACTACAACCGATTCGTCGGGAAGTACTACGATAACTTATTCGTACGAATATGACAGTAGAGGCCGGGTTACCGCACAAACCTGGACAAAAGATGGAGATACATGGAAGAAAATATATACGTATGTGAAGTAGTATGCTGTTATGCCGGATTTGAATGCAAAATATGCGAAGAGTATATGCGAAAGATAATTTTGTGACTATGAGGAAATTGTTTGTTTTGTTATTTTTTGTGACATTGTGTTTATGTGCTTCTGCACAACAAATATTCCGATTTGCGGATAAAGACGGACGAACTGCAAATGTAGCATTTTCGGGTGCTAATTTATTCGTTGAGCAAGGAGGGGTTGTGAAAACATTCAGCCTTGTGTCTACTTATAATGTGTATAATTGGGTGTCAACCGATGGTTGTAGCGTGATTTTTTCGGTAGACATGTCTCAGATGAATTTGAGTGTTGAAGGAACAAATTATCTATTTAAAATACAAGCCGCCCCCTCAACCAACAGCTATCAACCATATAATGGACAGGGAAGTTACCAACAGTCAACACCGTCAACGCCGACAAAGCAAAGATGTGGGTATTGCAATGGTACCGGGAGAATTGATTCGTATGTGGCAACTTATGGAAATACAGAACAAAAATGGTGTGCAGAATGCGGCAAGTATATGTCACCCGGGCATTGCCATGGATGCCAAATTTGTCCGTCATGTGGAGGAAAAGGTTACAGAGAATCATATAATTATTAAGTGGTCTTCGGAACTTTGTCTGGACAAGAATGTGTTTCTTATGGATGAAGGCGGTCGGAAGAATAGCGATAACAGCACCCAAGCATCTTTGAAGTAACCAACTTACTGTTGGAGTTGCCTGTTATTTCTGCTTTGTCACTATCATATCCGATTGTACTTGTGCCTATAGAAACATTCTGATTAAGTTATTTATAATCTAAAGATAAAACTAAAAGATATAAAACAAAAATGAATTTTATTTAAATATTTTATTAGGATGAAAAGAAAAATACTTATTGTGTGCATTTCCTTCGTTTCGTTATTTGTGTATTCGCAAAATGCAATATTGTCTGAAAATCAGAAAGTTGGTTTTGGTCAAAATGATGGTGCTCTTCAAAAGAAAGAATTCTATAGTATTGGCTCTATTTCAGGTGTGAGAGTTACAGACTTTCAAAATTTAATAACTACGAATACACTCACAGGGAATAAAAGTGGAAAGTTAAGAGTACATTTCCAGTATGAAGCGGATATTCCACTTTTAGATTTAGAAGAAATCAATACTTGTATTAAATCAATGAGATCTCTTCAAAATTTTATCAATACAAAAGTAACCTGTTATACTGAGTATGTATATAGATCTAAAGATGGTCTGGAATTGGGTGCTTATGCTAATATAAAAGATAAGCATTGGACAGTTTTTATTAGGATTGCGCATATAGAGAATGTCATAAATGCAAATAAACTAGATGAATTAATCTCTGTGTTAGAAAAGTCGTTATCGGATTTGAAAAGTAAAATTAATTAATGCTTGTCGCGGAGACGAGGCTGTAAATTAAAATATGTTTGTAAAGTTCTATGCTTTCTCATGATTTGACACAGTTTAGTATATATTCTCAAGAAAAGCTCCGGCAATTTGAAATCAAATTGCCGGAGCTTTTTCGTTTTTATAACAGCACCTCTTTCAGTTGTTCCGAATGCGCTTTTGTATTTACTTTTTCAACGACGTGAGTGATGATCCCTTGTTCGTCGATCACAAAAGTGGTACGAAGAATTCCCATATATTTGCGTCCGTACATGCTTTTTTCGGCCCAAACGCCAAAGGCGGTTGCCAATTCCTTTTCGGTGTCGGCAAGGAGTGTGAAATTCAGACTGTATTTGGCAATGAATTTTTGATGCGATGACGAGCTGTCGGGACTTACGCCTACGATTTGATAACCTCGATTTGCCCATTCGTCCAAACCGCTGTTCAGGCTGCAAGCTTCGGCCGTACATCCCGAGGTATTGTCTTTCGGGTAAAAATAGAGAATGGTTTTCTTGCCGGTTAAAGACTCGGTGTTGAACGGGTTTCCGTTTTGATCGTGCAGGATCACTGCCGGTATTTTATCTCCTTTTTGTAACATGATGATGTGTTTTTTTAGTGAGAAATAATCGTTCGAACAATTCTTGATGCGAACGGATGCAAATATACAATATCGCCATGAGGTTTTGCAAAAAAATATTTGCAAAAAGAGACTGAAGATGAGATTGAAAATGATGCATATCTGGTGTCTTCTAATGAAAGAAACTTTCTGTTTATCGGGGGCTTCCGCCCCTGCGACCCCGACCTCCTTTTTATCTTGACATAAAAAGGAGGCAAAAAGGTCAAGACTACGCCTTCTTCTCTTGTTTTGCGGCTCACCGGACGAGGTCACTCGTTAGCCGGCTTTTGTTGTTAGATGGGGTAATAAATCCAATGACCATATTAATAGTACCAATCGTGTTGACCCTGACAACTTTCGCAAATGGAGCTGGCTTTGGTTGGAATGCGATACTCGAGCATGATTTCGTGAGTGCCCGACTCGTTGGTGTTGAGCCGGAAGTCGTAATCGTACGAATATCCGATCCTTAAATTGCTTGTTATGTTCATTCCCAATAGCAGGGATAATTGTTGCGTGGTACGATAACTGAGGCCGATGTCAAACAGTTCACGTGGTCCGTCATAAAGGCCTGTGGGATGCTTGAAGCGGATCATGGAGTTTACTTCGGCCACGGTCAGGTTATTTCTGTTGGTTAATTGTGATCCCAGACTGAGATTAAAATATTCGGAATCACTATTTTTATAGATGGCATACAGATAGCGGTGGTTGGTGTTTTGATACAGAGCGCTGCTTTTTCCGATTGCCAACAGGTGAGTGGACGATAGCCCGAACACGAACTGTTTTGTTTGCAATTCAATACCGAGATTGGCATCGGGTTTGTAGGTTGTAATTTCGGAATAGATGAGAGCCGGATCGGTTGTGTCGGTCGGATCGAACTCCGAACGATTGATGGTGTGTGCAAATAGTCCGCCTGAAATTCCCATGGAAAGCGACCACGAATCCAAATCTTCGTTCGGTGAGAGCCGGTACGCATAGGTGAGGGTGGGGTTCAGGACGCTGGTTATTCCGATGTTGTCGCTGATAACTGAGATGCCGAAGGCCGAATGCATGTCGTGAATATATTCCGATGCCTGAACATTGAACACGGTGGGCGCTCCGCTGATACCAGTCCATTGGTGGCGGACATTGCTGAATAGATAGAGATATTCCGTTCGGGCAATAAAGGCCGGATTGTAGTTTGCCCGGTTGTTCCAATGGGTGGTCATGCTGATATCCGCTTGTGCAAAGGAACGAGTGAAAGGTGACGTTGCTAACAGTAATGCGATTAAGGCAAAAGAGAATTGTTTCATGACCACTATCGAATTAAAGTAACGGAACCTTTAAGTGTTTTGCGCTCATTTAAGTAGTCGTTGTAGTGCAAAATGTAAAAATAGGTATCCGGATCTGCCTTTTTCCCTTTGAAAGATCCATCCCAGCCATCGCTATTGGTTGTGCCCCGATACACAACGATTCCTTGCCGGTCGAATATTTCCACTTCATATTTGGGCATAAAATAATCGTTGTGAGAGTCGCCGTTGGGCGTAAACACATTCGGCACAAACGGTTCCATAATTACGCTTTGGGTTGCACTGTCTGTGCATCCGTAGCGATTGTTTATCGCGTTCAGCATGATCAGATATTTCCCAATTTTTCCGCTTCCTGTGTAAGCATGAGTAACAGATGCACCTCGCTCGCTGAGGTTGTCTCCCATATTCCAGATATAATCGATGTTATCTTCCGGAGTGATGGAGCAGGTGACCTGATTGTATTTTGTGTTGATAACGGCAGGGACTACCTGAAATCGTGTGGCAGGCAATGGTATCTCTTTTACGTTTATTGTTTGTGTTAGTTTGCATCCTCTCCTGTTTGTGGCGGTGATGTCATAGTTACCCGGAGTGCTGATCGTGATAGATGGATTTCCCGTTTGTTGTGCACTCCAGTTATAAAGGATTCCATCTCCGGAGGCTTCAAGAGTTGTGCTGTCACCAAAACAAAAGTAGGGGTTGCCGCCGACACTTAATGTCCATGCCGGTTCCTCGCTAATTGTAATGTATTTGGTTGTGTTGCAAATTTCGTTGGTGGCATACCCGATCAAACCTACTCTGCCTCCCGGATTTCCTACCGCTAAGGTATCTTGTAATCCGGTTTTTTTGCCGTCGGCTTCTATCCAGCGATAGTGGTCGGCACCATATCCTTTCAAGGTGGTTGTATGGTCGGGGCAGTAGGTCGCATCCCCTTTAATTCCGATTAACGGGGGATAAAAGGTCTCTATCAGTGTATCTTTCGATGCCGTGCAGGTGGAGGGATAACTGGTTATTTTTAAATTTACCTTTTGCCAGCCGGAAGTAGAAAACGTGTATGTGGGATCTGCGGTGGCAGAAGAGCCGCCCTCTCCGAAATTCCACTGATAGGCCAAGGATGTGGAGGTGTCGCCCGGATGCTGCGCATCAGCTACGGAGCGGTTGGTGAATTGAACCGTGTTGATGGAACTGGTGCAGTCGATTGTCGAAAAATCGAAATCGGCGATGGGGTGTATTCGTTTGATGGTGGTTGAGAGGCTGTCGTAGCATTGTGACTCCGTCTTAAAAACGCAGGTATATTGATCTCCCTCTTTAGCATTGGGTATTTTGCATTGGTAGTCGGAGCCGATTATATTTCCCTCTTTTTTCCAGGTGTACGATGCAAATCCGTCGGGGGCAGTCAATACAGCATCGTCGTTTCCATTGCAATATTTGGTGGTAATATAGAGCGGTTGCGCATCTACCACAATGTAAGCATAACCAAAGTGCCCTCCCGGTGTACAATCCATAGTGGTGAACCTTATTGTTACATTCTGCCCTTCCTTTTTTTTAAGGTTGGCAGATACAGCTTTCCAGTCACGCCAGGCAACGGGTTGTCCATCTGTTGATGTTGAATGTTGAACCTTGTCAAGGCTTAAAGCGGTTTCATCAAATGAACTACAGAGTTCGGGAATGGATTTGCCCGCCTCATCAAGTAATGTTATGGTAAAACGGGGTTGTTCCGGCTCGGAATGAGGTTTGTTGTTGTTATAACCGATTTCCAGTACGGCGGCAAACTTAATGGTAAGCAGTTCATTGGTGGGATCTACTTTGAGTGTGTATTCGAGACTTTGATCCCTGCCATTTGGAGAATAGACTTTGTAAGATCCCAAACGAGCGCTGTGCTTATGCCCGGTTGGAATTATTTGAAGTTTATGGTCGGTACAGTCGTCGTATGCCGTGGTATCTGACATCAAAACAATTCTACCTGTTGTTTCGGGTAAGGAAACCTGGATGGGGGGTGTTATTGTAAAAGTGGTATCTACCTGCTGAGTGTTAGTGTTGAGGTGTGTGGAAAAATAGTAGGTCCATGTTTTGCCCGTCCAGCCGGTGAATCCGTTTTCAAAACCGATATTCTTAATATTGGGATTGATGGCAAACAGGTAGAGTGGCAGCAAAAGTATTAGAAGGAAGGTATTTCTCTTTGTTTGTATAGGACGCGTCATGATCCGGAATGTTTTTCGGGAGTAAATGTACGCTTTTTATTATATACAGACAACCTGTTGTGTAGCGCTGTTTGCTATTGGTTTCGGGAATATCGGTTCGGGAATTCGTATGCAGAGGAGTTGCCTTGAACAGGCATCATTCTTATTCGAAATACTACTTCGGATTCAATACGAACTTGATTCGAAAACGAAATGATCCTTTTCCGATTGCAGACAGAGACGGTAATGGATAGTGAGCATCTCCTGCCGGTGCCGGATTAAGAGAATAATAAGTTTTTGGTAACCAGAGATGTTTGTGGATATTTAGTCCGACAAATGGTAACCGAAATTTCTCAATTTGGTTTCGCGGTTGCGCCAATCTTTCTCTACTTTGATGAATAATTCAAGATACACTTGTTTGCCAAAGAAAGCTTCGATATCTTTTCGGGCTTCCATTCCCACTTTACGCAGCGATTTGCCCTGATGTCCGATGAGAATGCCTTTTTGAGAGTCTCGTTCAGCGTAAATAACGGCATTGATACGGATTATTTTTGACTCTTCCTTGAATGTTTCGACAACCACTTCAACCGAGTAGGGAATCTCTTTGTCGTAATTCAGCAAAATTTTCTCGCGAATAATCTCCGTGACGAAAAAACGTTCCGGTTTATCGGTCAATGCGTCTTTATCGAAGAAAGGAGGCGATTCGGGCAATAACTCCTTGATGCGTTTTAATAGCGGTTCTATATTGAATTGCTTGGTGGCTGAAATAGGGATAACTTCTGCTCCGGGTAAAATGGTGTGCCAGTTTTCAACGATTTCTACCAGTTTGGCTTCGTCTATGAGGTCAATCTTGTTGACAATCAGAATGATTTTGTAGTCGTTGGCATGTTGCTGTACCATTTCCACAAAGTCGGCGTTTTTCTCGCTCGAATCGATTACATCGGTAACGTAAAGCAGTATATCGGCATCACTCAATGCGGACTGAGAGAAGCCCAACATCGACTTCTGGAGTTTGTAGTGCGGCTTTAGTACGCCCGGAGTGTCGGAATAAACGATTTGAAAATCCTCTCCGTTTACAATGCCCATTATGCGGTGGCGGGTTGTCTGAGCTTTGGAAGTAATGATCGAAATGCGTTCGCCTACCAAAGCGTTCATTAATGTCGATTTACCAACGTTGGGATTGCCTACAATATTTACGAACCCTGCTTTGTGCATAATTTTAAGAATCAGATAGTGATGTTTGGACTATATGTTTTGCCTTTTGAAAAACGAGTACAAAGATACTATATTTTTGAGTGAATCAATGTATTATGTGGATTATATTTAGTCAATCGATGAAAGACCCTGTTTTTAAAATTCAACATAATGACCTATCTGCCCTTCTACGCCAACGGCGTAATCCAATAATAACGCCCCGATTCATCGGGGTGCAAACGCAAAGATAGTCAACACGCTCCCTGGACCGCGTAGTGGTATCCCGTTTGCAGGGAAATGCTTACAGCGTTATGTGAAAAGTGCTGCTATCCTCCCCGTCGGGATTATTATTGAGACAACACCTCCGGTGTTTATCGGTCGTTTTGCGGATAATCATATTTTATTTTGAAGTCTGAAATGCGCTTATTCCGGATTTCAGGTTAAACCTTGAGGAAGTGATTATTACATTGGTTGTATTGCCTTCGGCTCCCTTTGGTAATCGAGTCCCACTTGCGACTTGCCTTATAATTTCCAGGTCAGCGAAAGATTAAGAATACGTCCCTCGATAGGAGCCCAGAGTTGCCGCATCTGTGGATTGTCGATGGTGCCGTCGAAGGTTGGTTCGTAGTGGCTTTGACGTACATTCAGCAGGTTCTCTCCATTAAGCACTACCGTCAGATGACCCGAATTATATTTCAGCATTGCGGCCATAATGTCGTAGGCCTTAGTGGGTTTGTAGTCCTGGTTGATCTGACCTGCCACCAACGAGTTTTCGAGACCCACGCTCCAGTTTTTACTCAATACGTACATCATCGTGTTCGACAGGTTGTGTTGCGGCGTGCAGATGGGTTGCTGGTGTTCGGCGTTGTAAAGCTTGTTGACATGTGTGTAAA
>CAZFTY010000010.1:0-15008 GCA_964521835.1 uncultured Microbacter sp. | reverse complement strand
GAAGATGCCAAGTACGATCAGCAACAGATCGACAAAATGACGACGGATTGTCTTCCGCTGTATAGTTTCCATTCCGACGGCACTATTCCCCGTCGCTGTAGTCAGCATGTTATGTTCGGTATTCATAAATTTTATTTTCGAGCAAAACAGTCCTGCTCTATCTTTGCAGGACTGCTTTTGAATGAATTATTTTGAGTACTTATTTATTACCGGCAACATTTGCTATCGCTTCATTTACAATGGCTGCCCACCGTTCAACCAACTGCGATTCGCCCATCAGGCGTAAGCTGTCGTACTCCACATTGTAAAACTCGAGCATCGCATCCGCCTGTTTCCGTTTACCGGCCGAAAGCACCAGCACCAACCGGTCTACAGCCTTCAGCGCCCCTTTTTCGCCGGCAGTACGGGTATTGCTCATAACATACGACTTTTCATATTCCGACAGATCGAACAGTTTCATATCGTGCTGTTGTCCCCTCTTTTTCAGGTAAAAAAGTTTCCGTCGCGAAGCATCGAGCCCGATAGCCAGCGTAGGACAGGTATTCGACTGAGCAAGTGAAGAGCCATTCTGTTGCGCAAACGATTCGAGCATTTTCAGCAATGCTAAGTGTTTCGATTTTCCACCGCGGCTTATCAACATGAATGAACCAACGCAAACCGCTATAATTATTATCCCTACAATAGTTGTTCCTGTATCTAACATAGTTTTTGATTGAATTTGAATAGGCCCGGAACGTGATAACGTAAGAACGAACCCGCTTACGACGAACCCGGCCGGAGTTTAAAATAGACGATTGGTCTGCTTACGGCTACAACCGGCAGACACTAAAAAACAGCCCTTTGCAAAAAGGAAATTTTACCAGAAGGTGTGGAAGGGAAAAACGATGTCGGGTTTCTCCAACCGCCGGATTTGAGAATCGGCATAGAAGAGATAGCACGACAAGGTGTGGTGATAGCAACCGGCAACGATACGGGCGGCAAGTAGCTGCTCGCGTACCTGATTCTTTGAAACCGGAGAAAGAGTGCCGGCATTGAAACCGGTGAGTTTCTCCTGACCGGCATAGGCCTGATGATCGATCGGAGTGACCGTAACGGATGTCACGGCATGATCGGGAGAGTGATGACGGTTATCGCTGATGCGCAGAGTTGCACCGCCGTTAATGGCGATCATGCAACAGTAGAGCAACGCAATTTTAACTACCGCAATATTTCTCAGCACTTTCATCATAGTGCAAAGATATGATTTTTAAACGGATAATGCAAACGGGGATGCATACATAGGACAAACGGGGAGAGCATTTCAAAAATTTACTCCTCTCTCCCCATCCCTCAAACCCTACGCTATTTGGTTACGGCGCTGCCGGACGCAGTTGCATCACTGCCTTTTGAATGAGTAGCCGCCCGATCGATAATTTCACGGGCTACGCCAACTGTTATCGAATTTATATCTCACGAGAAAAACTTGTGCTTAATCTTTAACATCATTCTTTTCAAATTGCTGTTTATTAATATCCGAACGTAATAATTTATTTTCTAACTCAATTTTAATGTCAAGTGGTCTCTGAACTTTTTGATACCATAATCTAAACCCAAAATAAATTAAAATACTTCCGACACACATGCCTATAATATTTATCCAATACCATTTTGCTTCTTGCTTAAGCTTATCTTGAATTTGAGCTCTCTTTGCTGCAAAATCAGCTTGGGCATTCATTAGTTCCTCTCTCATTCTTTGTAGCTTTGCCAGTTTAGCCTCTTCCTTTTTTAATTCTTTCCTTTCTGGGACTATTTTATCTTCATAATCAAAAAGGAACTTGAGATAATTCCTATATTCTTCATGATGTATCCCATTCATAAATTGTCTCACTTCTATTTTCGGCAAGGCATTAATTCTACATAATGAATCAACTCGTCTACTCAGCATTTGAGTCGCTTTTTCCGCTTCCTCTACAGTCTCTTTTAATATTATATATCGCATATTAATTCTTACTGTATCAGACGACAAGTATGATATTTCATTCTCAATTTTATCTAATCGATTAAAAGGATATATAGCACAAAGGAGAAAAATCAGAATTCCAGTTAACGCTATAAATTTATAAAGACTATCTGTTGGTAGATTTGGCATCATAATTATAGGAAATCACTATACAATAAATTAGCGACACTCATTCAAGATCCATCAGAGAACGAGGCTTATAAAAAAACGAGACTGACGCTCATCCCAGAGTACAGCAAGTATAATAGCTGTACCCTTATCATCGTTCGCCCATCCGAAGATACTTTCGCAACAAGCGAAGCACATTTATCGCTTCTTCCACCGCTCCAACCGCCCCATGCCGCGGGTAAAAAGCCAGGAGGTAAAACGCGGAATACCCTTTTCGATCATCTTCTGCCGGCAAAATTCCTGAAATTCCTTCAGGCTTCCGGTAAAGGTAAAGCTACCGTTTTGGTAACAATAACTACAGTAGGCAGTACTTTTGGTACCGTCGGCTTCGGTTCCCCCACCCCCGGGATCTTCGCGAAACGGCATTCCGCAACTCTGACAAAATTTATGATTTTTCATACTATAATAATTTTTCATCTAAGGAAGTATGGAATTGAAAAATCAGCGAAGCTAACTCCATGTTGCTGTAAATTATTTCCCGATAGCTATCGGGATCTCTTGGATTTTGTGCAGCAACATGTTCGTTTCATCACATCAATAATTCATAATTCATCACTCATAATTATCTGTCGATCCGCACTCCCCGCGTCAGGAACGAAAGCCCCTGCTGACCGGAAGTAGAGATCATCACCGCTTCGCAAAGAGGCGCTTCGCTCTCACTCTTAGCCGCCCAGTCGAACACAAAATTACCGCCGGTACCACCTGCACGATCTTTTTCGTAAATCACAATTTCCACCGTTTCGAGCGGCTTCAGAAAGACCGTATGGTTCAGATACCGCCGCACCAACTGCCCGTCGGTACCATAATAATCGGCCTTTTGCAGAAACAGGGTATCCTTCGGCGAAATATTGCGTATGCTGGCTGTCACCGTAAGGTCGTATGTTTTAGTTGCATGTAACTGGTAAATTTGCGAATAGACCGGCAGGTAGGTTGCCCCCTGCACGCAACGCGAGAAATCGGTCACATTCGTCTGACGTGCTTTCCAATCGGGCTTATGCACAGGCCCGCTTCCGCTTTTTTTAGCGCACCCGCACAAAACGAGCGCGGCCAATAACACCATTCCGAATTGTTTCATTCGTAAATAATTTGTTTTTTGAAGATCAAATGGAATGCCCGGCTATAGTATTACCACACTCATAAGTGTTTAGCAAAACAGGAGCATTTCATCAGTTCGTTTTTACATTAGTTGATTCATCACGTACATGCAAATATAGACATTGGAATTCATTTTTCGAAAGAAAAAACCACCGCAGGATACCCGCAAACCGGTATCCTGCCTGGCTCTGCCCATAAAGCATCTTTGGTTAGTGAAAGTATAACGTAAAAAAACAGGCGAAAGAATCGGGTCTCGAGGCCAACCCCGATTGCCGAAACAACCGGTGATTGACCATTCCCTATAGATTTTGAATTAGAGATTCGGATTAAATACGTTATAACAAGAATTATATTCATATCGTCCGATACACAAATATAGAAATAATTTTTATGTTTAAATACGATGGATTTCGTTTTATCCAAAAAGTTATCAACAATTCCAGACACTTTATCAACACGTCTCTGATTGATGGTGCTTTCAAGTCACAACGAACTAAAAAAAGGCTATCGGACAAGAAACCAGAAAGGAGGAGAAATATGATTCCGGGAATTGCTACGATTTGTACCACTACTCGGTCAAACGATCGAGACGAATGGAAGGATAACGCTGCAGCAAACGCTCTTTGCGTAATAACGTTTGTTGACAAAACCGGGCATACTCTTCGGAGTCGGGATTAAGGGGACGGTGAGCCATGGCACGGGCAACCTGCCCGACTTCGCGCATGGCCTCGCGGGTGGCTTTATCGAAACAGCAGTCGGCAAACCGCTCCCAAATATAATCGACCGCCACCTCCGAAGGATGCAACATGTCGGAGGCATAAAAACGATAGTCGCGCAGCTCGTCCATCATCAGTTCGTACGCCGGAAAATAAAGAGCACCACAACTCTTCTCCAACTGCTCAACAGCCAGCAACAGGGTCGATTTACTCAGCTGATTTTCGTGAGCCCCGTCCTTCCAGTGACGAATCGGACTCACGGTAAACAGCACCTGCATCTTCGGGTTCAGCTCTTTCAATTGCTTCAAAAGCGGAGTCCACCGCTCCACAATAGCCTCGACCGACAAACGCGACCGATCGAACTCTTTTTCCGGCACCTTATGACAGTTAGAAACCACAGCTTCCGCTCCCTTGCGGCGATAGACCCACGCCGTACCAAAGGTAATCAACAGCACCGTGCAGTGAGGCAAACGGTCGACTGCCGCCACAAACCGGGCATTGATCTTATCCAAAGCTCCGGCAGCGGTTACGTCCGAAAAACTGCCATGATGAGCGTAACTATGCCACAAACCGTTATGCTGAAACAATTCGGAGGCATCATACGGCGTTCCGGCAAGCAACCGCTCAAGCGAAGCTGCGATGGAAAGCGGATTGTACAAAATACCGAAAGGATTCACATCGCTATCGAAGCCGTACCGGCACAACCGTCCGCCTATATTCTCGGCAAAGCACGAGCCCATAGTCAGCAAACAGTCATCGTACGTAACCGACAACAGCGGCGAGGGGATGGAGATTTCGGTAGTCAATTGCATTGAGGGTAAAGGGTAAAAGGTAAACGGTAAATGGTGAACGGTAAATGGTGTAGGATTAGTGCTGTTATTTGTTTTCTATAAGTTTTTGACGATATGCCATCAAGCGATACAACATAGAGGCTATTTTAGTTGTCTGATCAACTAATTGTTGCCCCACGGCGGCATCTACATAGCGCAATTTGATAGCGAGATAAAGTTGCGTCTTTAGTTCCGCCGCCGACCCTTTTGCAACATATAGGTATTGAATAAACTCTTTATGGCTTCGACGCTCGAACCCTTCGGCAATATTGGAAGGAACAGAAACAGCCGACCGCTGTATCTGATCCCGGAAACCAAAATCTTTGCAGGATTGCAATGCTTCATAAACCGATACGGTCAACTGCATCGACTCCTTCCAAACATCCAAATCTTCAAACGATTTCACTTCCATATAGTAACCATTTACCGTTCACCTTTTACCGTATTTATACCGTTTTCAGCACTTCCAACAGCAGCTTCCAGAATTTCTGGGTAGCTTCGATGTCGAGGCGTTCAAACGGCGAGTGAGCTCCACGGATGGTTGGTCCGAAAGAGACCATGTCCCAGTGCGGATATTTTTCAAGGAAGAGACCGCATTCGAGTCCGGCATGGATAGCACGCACGTGAGGCTTATTGCCAAAGAGACGTTCGTAAGCCTCTACCGTAGTCTTCACCACCGGCGAATTGGGATTCGGTTTCCAGCCGGGATAGCCCTCTCCATGTTTCACCGTCGCGCCGGCCAGCGTAAACACGCTATTGACCATCGCAGCCGCGTTGTGCTTGGCCGATTCGATGGAGCTGCGTTGACTGGTAGTAACGATAATATTGTTGGCATCGTCAAATTTTACAGAAGCCAGATTGGTCGACGTCTCCACCAGTCCGGGAAGCTCGTCACTCATGCGAAGTGGTCCGTGCGGACAGGCATACAATGCATTGAAAAGCGCATCGGCCGTCTTCTTATCGACCACTGTAGCGGGAGCGCTTTCCGACTCAAGTTCCAGCCTGATATCCGGCTCTTTGAGCAACAGTTCACCCTCCACATCGGTGATGTAATGGTTGAAATCGATACGCAACTGCTCCTTCTGATCAAACGGAATCCCGATCAGGGCATGTGCCTCGCGGGCAATGGCATTCCGAAGGTTACCTCCGTCAAAACATGCCAGACGCAGGTCGGTTTTGCGGGACTGTTGCCACAAGAAACGATTCAGAATTTTGTTGGCATTCCCCAATCCCTTTTCGATATCGTCGCCCGAATGACCGCCCTTCAATCCTTTGACGGTGATGGTAGCCCAGAAATAGTTCTTCGGTGCCATCGCCGGCGTATACGACAACGTGGCAACAGTATCGATACCTCCGGCACAGCCTATAAAGATCTCTCCATCATCTTCCGAGTCGAGATTGAGCAATACCGATCCTTTCAACGCATTGGCACCCAGCGCAGCGGCACCTGTCAGCCCAGTCTCCTCATCAACCGTAAAGAGACACTCGATAGGCCCGTGCTCCACATTATCCGAAGCCAACACAGCCAAAGCGGCTGCTATGCCGATGCCGTTATCCGAACCAAGAGTAGTTCCTTTGGCTTTGAGCCAGTTGTCTTCAATATAAATATCGATCGGATCGTTCTCGAAGTCGTGTTTCACATCACTGTTTTTCTCGCACACCATATCCATATGAGCCTGCAGAATAACGGCCGGCGACTTCTCTTTTCCGGGAGTAGCCCCCTTGCGCATCACCACATTCCCGGCACTATCCACCTCGGTTTCAACACCCAGTTTTTCGCCGGTAGCTTTCAGATAAGCAATAATTTTTCCCTCTTTCTTAGAAGGTCGAGGCACCTGACGAATCTCATCGAAGAAGCTCCAGAGAAGCTTCGGTTCTAAATCATTAAATACAGACATGATATTTATTCGTTGAATTAATAGTTTGTGTAAATTCCGCCCGACACGACGGACATCTACGCAAAGATAGCAAGAATGGCCGATAAAAGGCAATAAAAAAGCCTTCGTTTGTGCGAAGGCTGATATGTTTTACGTCAAAAATGATGTTATTTCCACTTGAAAATAGTCTTTTTACTAAACAGCTTGATATATAGGCTTATCAACGGCAATAAAATATCAAACAACAGTAACGAGAGATAGAACCGACGTTCGCCGAACTGTTTGGCTATCTTATTGGTCACCACCATCTGCACAATGTAGCGCGCGAGAAATAAGAGACCGGCAACCGCACCGAATATCCAGGGAGAAAGAATGGCAATGGCACAAATCAACGCATAAAAAAGACCTCGCGAAACCACTTCCACCCCGATACGCATCAGACCATCGGCTTTGTAAAACGAGGAGGTAGACAGATGGCGCTCTTTTTGGCGGAACCAACTACGATAGGTCGACTTTGGCACCGACCAGGTAACACTCTCGGGCGAAATTTCGACACGGGTGTTGTATTCGTTAGCCGCATTATTCACAAACAGATCATCGTCGCCCGACTGAATAGCCAAGGACTTTGAGAAGCCTTTCATCCGAATGAAAGTCTCTTTCCGGTAAGCCATGTTACGACCGACACCCATGTAGGGATGTCCCGTCAGTGCATATCCAAGCGACTGCATTCCGATAAAGAGCGTATCGAACGAAATCATCCGGCTCATAAACCCTTTCTCGTGCATGTAGGCACCATATCCCAGAACAAACTCGGTACTCTGCGTAAAGTTACGGGCAATATTGGCAATCCATTTGTTGCTGGCAGGTTCACAGTCGGCATCGGTAAAGAGCAACACATCAAATTTTGCCGCTTTAATACCAATAGTCAGCCCCAGTTTTTTCGTACTCCGGATATTGGCATTCTCGGGAACAAACGTACGGTAAAGATTCGGATAAGTAAGACTTAGCTCCTGAAGCAGATCCGACGTTTCATCGGTCGATCCGTCATTGACGACAATCACTTCAAAACAGGGATAATCCTGGTCAAGAATGCGCGGCAAAAAACGGCGTAAATTTTCCGATTCGTTCTTTGCACAAATAATCACCGAAACCGGAGGCAACTCTTCGGCAAAAGGGACGATGCCCCGATCGCTCTTTTTCCGGTACTTGAGAATGGATGCAAAGTGAAAACTATAATAGTAAAGTTGGATTCCAAACACTACCAACAAAGCGACAAGCAAGCAATAATCGAGCAAAGTCAAATGTTGTAGGGAGGCTAAAATATTCATTTCGGTTTAATCTTCAGCAAATTTATTTTTCAGTGACCTGACTGATCCGGTTCCGGTTACTATTCCGGATCGGAATAACTCGCTCCCGGCAATCTTCGCAGGTTATAGCGCGAAGCCATTATTTCGCCATACGCTCCGGCCGAACGCAGGGCAATAAGATCGCCCCGTTTGGTTCCGTTGAGCATACGCGCCGTTCCGAACGTATCGGACGATTCGCAGATAGGCCCTACCACGTCATATGGTTCGAATGCTTCATCCGAGGTGATATTTTCGATATGATGATATGCCTGATAAAGAGCAGGACGAATCAGATCGGTCATCCCTGCATCGACAATGGCAAATTTCTTGGTACTTCCCTGTTTCACATAGAGCACTTTGGTAATCAGGCTACCACACGAAGCCACCATGGCGCGTCCCAGTTCAAAATGGAGCTGCTGACCCGGCCGCAGTTGAAGATGGTGATGGAAAACCCTGAAATAACCTTCAAAATCGGGAACAGGCACATGATTGGGATGTTCGTAATTGATGCCCAAACCACCGCCCACATTCACATGCGCCAGTTTAATTCCCTTTTGTTCAAAGAAATCCTGAATTTCATTCACACGAACACAAAGGTTCTGGAACGGACACATATCGGTAATCTGCGATCCTATATGAAAATGGATTCCAATGAGTTCGATATTGGACAACGTAGCGATCAAGGCCACCACCTTTTCCATATCCTCCATATTGAATCCAAACTTATTTTCGTTCAGTCCAGTAGTGATGTAATGGTGCGTATGGGCATCCACATTCGGATTGATACGCAACGCGACACGAGCCGTTTTCCCTTTGGCAGCGGCCAACTCGTTAATCACCTCCAGCTCCGGAATCGATTCGGCATTGAAGCAAAAAATATCGTTATCCAACCCGAGGTTTATCTCCCAATCAGCTTTTCCAACGCCGGCAAAAACCACTTTATTAGCAGGAAATCCTGCTTTAATCGAAGCTTCCACTTCGCCACCGCTCACGCAATCGGCGCCAAAACCGGCCTTGGCTATCGTCTGCAAAATACGATCGTTTGCATTTGCTTTCACAGCATAATGCACGTGATAACCGTAACGCGCAGCCTCGCTCTTTGCAGCTTCCAAATTCTGACCGAGCAACTTCAGGTCGTAAAAATAAAAGGGTGTTTCGACCACCCTCAGTTTATCTATCGGAAATGTCCCTTTTATCATAAATGTACTATTTTTATATGCTAATTTGCCAACATGCCAATACTCCGAAATCGGGTAAACGGCACGTTGGCATATGTTGTCAGACGGGTTGCCTGTTTAGTTGAAAATAGTTTGTAAAGCCTGAAGCGCTCTTTGTTTATCCTCTTTTTTGACAAGAAAAGAGATATTGTAATTGCTTCCGCCATACGAAACCATACGCACCGGCACATCCTTCATCGCGTTCACTACGAGAGCCTGTAGCCCGACATATTCGTAAAACAGATCGCCGACCACGCAGATAATCACCATATCGTTATCGACGGTAACCGTTCCCAATTTTTTCAGATCGTTAACAATTTCTTCCAGGTGTTTGCTCTTGTCAATCGACACGGAGACGCCTACTTCGGAAGTGGTAACAAGGTCGATCGGCGTCTGATAGCTTTCAAAGATTTCAAATACCTTACGCATAAAACCGTAAGCGAGCAACATGCGGCCCGATTTGATTTTAATGGCCGTAATACCATCCTTGGCAGCCACAGCCTTCACCTTGCCATGTTCGGTCTCGTTCGAGATGATCGTACCCGGAGCCGACGGATCCATCGTATTCAACAATCGAACGGGAATATTATTCAGTTTGGCCGGCAACACACAGGTAGGATGCAGAATTTTAGCACCGAAATAGGCCAACTCGGCAGCCTCCTCGAAATGGAGGTTACGAACCGGTTTGGTTCCTTCCACAAAACGGGGATCGTTGTTGTGCATTCCATCAATATCGGTCCAGATCTGAATCTCTTCGGCTTCGAGAGCCGCGCCCAACAACGAAGCGGTATAATCGCTGCCACCACGTTGCAGGTTATCTATTTCGCCATAAAAGTTACGGCAGATATAGCCTTGTGTAATATAAATCTCCGCATCCGGATTGGCCTGCAACTGTTTCTGCAGGTTTTCGCGAATATAAACAGTATCGGGCTCTGCATTCTTATCGGTTTTTACTATTTCCAGTGCCGGAAGCAGTACCGACTTCACCCCAATCTCTTTCAGGTAGATATTCATCATTGTGGTAGAGAGCATTTCGCCCTGAGCCAAAATGATTTTTTCTTCAAAGAGCGTAAAAATACTTTTTGAAAAGGTACGGATATAGTTGAGTAATTTCTTTACCTCTGCCTCTGCTTCCAACCGGGTTTCATCAACAGAATAAAGTTCGCGCATGGTATTCAAATACTTTTTCTCCAAAGCATTAATCACTTCCATGGCACCTACCGGATTTTTTTTATAAAAATAATCGGATATTTCCACCAACGTATTCGTGGTGCCCGACATTGCCGACAGTACTACCAGATTTTGACTACCATCACAAATCAACTTCGCTACATCTTTGAAACGCTGTGCGGTTCCTACCGATGTTCCTCCAAATTTTAATACCTTCATTTTCCGAAAAATAGTGGTGTTCTGTTTGTTTTTCAAAAATCATGCAAATATAACCTTTTTCCCTGACTTCCGAGGCAAAAAAGTGAACAAAATAAACCATTTAGATCGACAACCATTGCCGCTCTGCAGGCTGACAAAACAAGCGCTTATTGCCGTTTCAGCACGTCGTCGAAAAGAGCCTTCACTTCGTTCTGGTAAATGCCACCTTCGTGCAACTTCTCTTCGCCCAGATAAAATGTAGGCACGTAATAGTAGTCGTACGAATCGGCACGCTCTTTCTCTACGTTTTCGTCAACAAGCTCAATGTCGATATCCTTATATTCGTCAAGCTTTTTCAGCTCGTCGATATATTCCAATGCCCGGCGACAAAACGGGCAGGTATCCTGTATAAATAATGTTAGTTTAGGCATAAAGTTGAATTTACGATTTTAATATTTACGATTTACCATGTAGGAATCTGAGGGTTCAAGATTCCTAAATTCCAGGTTTCAAATTCCAATTTGAGCTTCGCTGACACCCAACAATAAAACATCCACTTCTTTAACAATCAAGGCTAAAGCCAATTCTTTCTAATCATCTGGGGCTCCGTCCTAAAGAACGGAGTTATAATAACTCGCTCACAAAAAAGCAACCCCATAACACGCAGATTCCATTTTCACATTGCCACAAAGTTGATTTACAATGTACACATTTACAATTTACAATTTAGGAATCTGACATTGCGAGATTTATGGGTTCAAGATTCCAAGATTCCAAGTTCCAAGTTCCAGATTCCATTTTCACATTTTCAAATCCTCAAATCCTCAAATTAGCACATTGCCATATTAGCACATTGCCATATTTTCAAATTGACTTCACCGCCTTCTCGATGCGTTGCATAGCTTCTACCACCAACGAACGGGGACAACCCACATTGATTCGTTGATGTCCTTCTCCTCCGATTCCGAAGGTAGGACCGTCGTTGAGACCGAGACCCGCTTTTTCAATCATCAGCTTGCGCAATGCTTCGTTACTCAGTCCCTGTTTCGAGAAATCGATCCACACCAAGAAAGAGGAATCGGGCATCATGGCTTTTACTCCCGGAATATTCTTTTCACAATAATCGACCACAAACCGGGCATTCTCTTCCAGATAATCCACCATCTGATCCAGCCACTCTTCGCCGTGCGTGTAGGCCGCCTCGGTAGCCACAAATCCGAAAAGATTCACGTGCAGATCAACACGTTCCATCGCCACTTCAAATTGCCGACGCAAGGTGGGATTGGGAATCACATAATAGGAGTTGATCAGTCCCGGCACATTAAACGTTTTGCTTGGCGACATAAACGTAACCGAATTATTGCGTGCCGTTTCCGAAATGGAAGCAAAGGGTATATGCCGAAAAGCATGATAGGTCATATCGGCATGAATCTCGTCAGAGATAATCATCCCCCCTTTCTAGGCATACAATTCGGCCAGTTTTTCTAGCACTTCCCGTTCCCACACACGCCCGCCGGGATTGTGCGGATGACACAAAATAAAGAGTTTGGCATTATCGCTCAACTGCTTTTCGAGCAGATCGAAATCCATCTCATAACGTCCGTTCACCTCTTTCAACGGATTATAAACCACCTCACGACTATTACCGTTCGGCACTTTAAAGAAATGAGGATAGACCGGCGGTTGCACAATCACCCTGTCTCCGGGTTGCGTAAAGGTATTGACGGCAAAACTCAGGCCGGTAACAATGCCCGGAACAAAACCAAACCATTCGGGATTGGCTTCCCATCCGTAACGGCGTTGTTGCCAGTCGGCACACAATTGTTTCAGGCTGAGAGGTGGAATGGTGTAACCCAGAATCTCATGTTCGAGTCGTTCCCTGAGAGCATCGGTTATAAAGCCGGGTGTACGGAAATCCATATCGGCCACCCACATAGGGATGACCTCATCGGTACCAAACACCTTCTCCCGCAAGTCATATTTATAACAACTGGTATTTTCTCTCTCTATCCGTTCGTCGAAATTATAGTGCATTTGTTCTTCTGTTGTAATTAAGGATAGCAAATTTACTCTTTTTGAAACGGAAATCCGCATATTTTCGCTTCAAACAACAATTAAATACAAAACGAAACGGATTATTCGCAAAGCAACCGCTAAACGCCGGAAGTGTTTTCCTCAGAATAACGTCGGGATTTATTTCGACAAAAAAAGGGAAATCGTATTTTCAACATTTGACCTCTCCCCAACCCCTCTCCCGAAGAGAGGGGCTCTGCCCCTGCATTAATGAGTTTTATCTCATATAGTCACTGTCGTTTTACTCCTCTCCTTTGGAGATGGTTTTTACTTCAAATGCACTACAGATGGAAAGTTCAATTTTTCACTTAACCCAGTAAGCGTTTCCGCCGCAACAGCAGGGTTGTTAAGTGCTGATTTTTTCGAGACGAAAACAGAAAAATTCAAACCATTAAGAAATGAAAAAAAGGAAGGGGAACCACTCTTAATAGTCTTAATTTCTTAATGATAAAGTTATCTCCTTTCAGTCAATAAGAATATAATTCAACTTTGACCGGTGGCTTGAAAAGCCCTATTTGCATAACTGCAGGTCTGTGACCTGCAACAAAGACAACCTGCTACCGACGCGACCTGAAAGGTCGGACATAAATTAACAACGGGCACTTTCATTTTTTAACCCGCTTTTACATTCGACAACACAAACCGAATCATACCTTACTGTTTTCCAAAAGAGTACAGCATACATTAAAATTTAAACGATCACTTTGTTCCGATTCAAAAAATAGTGTAACTTTGCTCCTATAACCAACACAAAATAACAATCTTATAGTCAATTGGTTAAAAACCCATTCAAAACTATGGAAAATAATTATTGCATTATCATGGCAGGCGGGATCGGCAGCCGCTTCTGGCCTTTTAGCCGTAACAACCGTCCCAAACAGTTTCTCGACTTTTTCGGCACCGGACGTTCTCTCTTGCAAATGACCTTCGACCGTTTCAGCAAGTTTGTGCCGTCGCAACACATCCTTATTGTATCGAATGTAATTTACAAAGACCTTATACTTGAACAACTTCCCGAGATTTCAGCCAATCAGGTATTGCTGGAGCCTTGCCGCCGCAACACGGCCCCCTGTATCGCCTACGCCGTAAATCGCATCAAAGCGCAAACCGACAAGGCCAACATCATCGTTACCCCTTCCGACCATTTGATTCTGAAGGAAGATGAATTCGGGTCGGTGATTCGTACGGGACTCGATTTTATTGAGAAAAACGATTGCCTGCTGACGCTGGGCATCAAACCCAACCGTCCCGAAACCGGCTACGGCTATATTCAGGTTGCCGACGGACAAGGCGCTCTTCGGAAAGTGATGACCTTTACCGAGAAGCCCGATCTGGAACTGGCCAAGGTATTTTTGCAAAGCGGTGAGTTCTTCTGGAACTCGGGCATGTTCCTCTGGAACCTGCAAACCATCGATACTGCCTTTGAAAAGCTGTTGCCCGAAATGCACCAGAAGTTTGCCGAAGGAGAGACTGTTTACAACACCGACAAAGAGCAGGCGTTTATCAACGAAGCATTTCCTTCGTGCCACAACATCTCTATCGACTACGGCATCATGGAAAAAGCCGACAATGTGCATGTACTGACGGCCGACTTCGGATGGTCCGATCTGGGAACCTGGGGCTCGCTCTATGAACTGTCTGACAAAGACGAAAACGAGAACGTAACTCTCAAGTGCAACGCGCAATATTACAACAGCAAAGAAAATATTGTTACACTGGAACCGGGCAAACTGGCGGTGATCGACGGTCTGGAAGGCTACATCGTGGCCGAGTCGAACAACGTACTGTTGATCTGCAAACAAGAGAACGAACAACATATCCGGCAATTTGTTACCGACGCACAGGTAAAATTCAAGGACGAATATATTTAACCCGACAATTTGAAGATTTGGGAATGTAAGAATGTGAAGATTAAGCGCGAATCAATCGTATTTGCGCTTAATTCGTTTTCCCGATTAGTGGATATCGTACACCGATTTATCATTTCAGGAATTTACCAGTAAAAAAGAAGAGCGCTTGCAATGGCGCACAGAACTGTTATTTTCATAACTCCGTCCTTCAGGGCGGAGGCGAGCATTTTTATGGGCTTCAGCACTGATAATGAAAGATTGGAAAAGACGACTCTGGGCTAAAGCCCATTCTTAAACATAGGTCTGTTACTCCGCCCTGAAGGACGGAGTTATGAATCTGTTTTTGAGATATACTTGATCGGAACACCATCCATCTTAGCTAACACTGATTTTAACTTCGTTGATTTTCAATTCAATTCAAATCCCCAAATCTTCACATCCCCAAATTTTGAAATTCTCAAATTAGTTT
>CAZFTY010000009.1:0-15397 GCA_964521835.1 uncultured Microbacter sp. | reverse complement strand
ATGGTAAAGGTGGCGAACAGAAAGAAAGGATAAATATCCAATTTAATACAAGTTTTTCTTTGCAAACAGAAAAGCCTTGGAAAGAAGATGTATTGAATGCGGAACAACGAGGAAGAGCTCTTTGGCAAGGAGCTGTAAATGATAAAACAAACCCTGACAATGCCCTTTACACGTATAATTGGAACAATGATTATAGCAATCCAATTCTTAACAAAATAAATATTACACCCTATGTAGCTGGAGATAAAACAGAACCTGTCGGCGATACGAATTGGCAAGATGAGTTGTATCGCACTTCCATTCTGACCCAACAAGATCTCACATTGACCACGGGAACTTCCAAAAGCAGCTTGTTAATCAACATGAACTATTATCACAATGATGGCATTATGAAATACACTTATTTCAAGCGCTATAGTGGGAGGGTAAATGGATACATCAATTTTCTGAATGACAAAGTTAAAGTAGGGGAAAACTTGCAAATTGCCTCTTCCGCTCAAAACTTATCGACAACTGACCTAGGTGGTGTATCTACTCCGGAGCTTGCGGTAACTTTAGCTCCAACCATACCGGTTTATAAGACCGATGGAACATTCGCAGGTCCTGTAGGAGCCGGATATTCTGACCGTAATAACCCTGTTGATATGCAATACCTTAGCCGTTGGAATAAAAACAGCAAGCTAAATATCTTAGGAAATGTGTATTTGGAATATACACCCATTAAAAATTTAGTTCTCAAAACAAGTTATGGCATAGATTATTCTCATACTTTGAATAAAATAATAAAACCTGCGTTTCAAGAAGGTTTTATTGGCAGGGGCATCAATAGCTTGTCTTTATTGCAAGGAGATCTGACAACATTAACATGGACAAATACAGCTAATTATAAATTTAACATTGCAAAGAACAATTTTAATCTTCTATTAGGCAGCGAAGCAATCCATCAAGATTATCAATCTTTTGGAGCTTATCGGGAGGGATTTGCGATTGAAGATAAGAATTATTATGTTTTGGATGCGGGTACAGGTTTAAGCACTAATAATGGGAGCGCAACAGGCTATCGTTTATTCTCATTATTCGGGAAAGTCAACTATGCCTATGAAGATAAATATTTAGCTTCTGCAACTATCCGACGTGATGGATCATCCCGCTTCGGTTCGAACAGCCGTTATGGTTTATTTCCAGCCTTTACACTTGGATGGAGACTTAACAACGAAGGATTCTTCAAAGGCGTGAAAAATGTTTCCAACTTAAAATTACGAGCTGGCTATGGTCGTGTAGGAAATCAAGAGATTGGTAACGTAGCTCGATTTGGCTTGTATCAGGCTAACTATGGCAATTCTTATGGTAATGGATTAACATGGCCGGGTCCATATCTAAACGTAGGTACGGCTTATGACCTAAACGGGTCTAAACAGGGAACGCTACCTTCTGGTTATGTGCAGATTCAAGGTGAAAACCAGAATTTAAAATGGGAATCAACAGATGAAGTGAACGTGGGTGTTGATTTTGGTTTTCTGAATGAAAAAATTTCAGGATCATTCGATTATTTTGGAAGAAAGACCAAAGATATTTTGATTCAACCACCAGTGGCCGCTCAAGTTGGAGAAGGAAAAGTGAAATGGCTGAATGGAGCATCTATGGATAATAGAGGGTGGGAATTTAATTTGAATTATAATGACAAAATTGGAAAACTGACATACAACGTAAGCATTAACGGCAGTCACTTTAAAGATAAAATTACGAAACTTCCTGAAGATGTCCGTGCTGCATATCCTGGAAATTCAGAACAAACCATATTAGGCCATTCCGCCCTTTCAATTTTTGGTTATAAGACAGATGGTATTTTTAAATCACAAGATGAGGTTACCAACTCACCATCACAAATCGGTAAGGGTCTTGGACGTATACGATATAAAGATTTGAATGGGGATGGTGTTATTAATTCATTAGATCAAACATGGTTAGGTACTTATCTGCCGAGTTTGGAGTATGGATTGAAGATTGATCTTGCATACGGGAACTTTGATTTCTCGCTTTTCGGATCAGGCGTTGCAGGAAAAACAGGTTATGATCCTGCCAAACAATTTAATTCATTCTTGACTGTTAATCAAAATAATGGCCCCGGAGTATTAAATGCATGGACACCTCAAAACCCCAATTCCAATATTCCGATGTTATCTTTGGTCAATGCCAACGATGAATACAGAACTTCCGATTTCTTTATGGTAAATGGCTCCTATTTTAAATTACGTAATGTGCAAATAGGTTATACCTTCCCTAAATCGATAGTTTCGACGTTGAAATTGGAAAAGATTCGTATTTATTTAATTGCTCAAAACGTTTTCGCACTTAAAAGCAGTGAGTATTTAGCCAAGGATCCCGAAAGAATTGGCGGATTTTCTAACTGGCCTCAACCTACCGTGTATACATTTGGAGCAAATATTAGTTTTTAACAGTTTAATGATATAAAACCATGAATAAATATATTTTTAATTTACTGATTGCAACTTTTATAGTTTCTACTTTAGGTTGTAGTGATTATCTGGACTACAAACCGCAGGGGACTCTCACTTTAGACAATCTGAAGACGGCTGACAAAGTTAATGGGTTAGTGACCGCTGCTTATTCCGCTATTGGAAATGATATGTGGGAAGGACCTCTTACAAGTATGTGGGCTTACGGAAGTGTTCGTTCCGATGACGCTTATAAAGGAGGCGGAAGTGTCTCTGATGTAGGAGAATTCAATAATTATGAACAATATAATCTGGTTACCCCTACTACAATCGGTATAGCCAATACAACCTGGACAAGAGCCTATGCTGCAATATCGCGCGCGAATTTGGCATTGAAAATGTTAGCTTCCATAGATGAAGCAAGTATGCCGACAAAGACGGTTCGTATTGCCGAATGTCGGTTTTTGAGAGGACACATGTATTTTTTACTGAAAGAGTTGTGGAAATATGTGCCCTATATTGACGAAACAATGTCGGATGATGCCATTATAAAAGTCTCCAACAAGCAATATACCAATGATCAGCTTTGGGATAAAATTGCTGCCGATTTTCAATATGGGGTTGATAAACTTCCTGTTTCTCAAACAGAGGTTGGAAGAGCAAACAAACTCTCTGCCGAGGCCTATTTGGCAAAAGTCCGTTTATTTCAGGCTTACGAACAGGATGACAATCATAGTGTGGTGAATATCAACAAAGACAAGTTGAATGCAGTTGTTGCGTTGACAACCGATATTATCAACAGTGGGAAATATGATTTGATGCCCGACTTTGGAGAGAATTTCCTTTTCGATTATGACAACGGAAAGGAATCGATTTTTGCTATTCAATATTCCATCAATGACGGGACACAAATTGGGAGATTGTCAATGTCCACCAGTTTGAATTACAGCATGGCGCCTCAATATGGATGCTGCTGGTTTCATATCCCGTCGCAAAATATGGTGAATGCTTTTAAAACCAACTCGGGGTTGCCCTTGTTCGATAATTTTAATCAGACCGACCTAAAAGATGCTGATTTAGTGACTACGGGATCAGCCGTTGACCCTCGTATTGATCATACTGTGGGGATTGAAGGTCACCCATTTAAATATAACCCGAGCATTTTATATAATCATAGTTGGGAGAGAATCTCCTCTTTGTATGGCGGTTTTGGTAATATGAAAGAAGAACAAGAAGCTACAAGCTCGTCGTTCAAAAAAGTTGGTCCGTTCTTTGGCAGCGCCAAAAATATTGATATTATTCGCTATGCAGATATACTTCTGTGGAAAGCAGAAGCTCTGATAGAGTTAGATCGTCAGGCAGAGGCACTGCCTCTTATTAATCAAGTTAGAGCACGAGCTCAAAACAGTACCTCCAGAACACGTTTTACGGATGGAACAGCGCCTTCAAACTATCAAATATCTCCATACGTTGACGGGGTAAACATCAATTGGACGAAGGAGAACGCCCGCAAAGCATTGCAATGGGAACGTCGTCTTGAATTTGCAATGGAAGGTTCTCGCTTTTTTGATTTAGTGCGTTGGGGAATTGCATCTGAAACACTTAACGCTTATTTAGCGATAGAAAAACGCAAAAGGAGTTATTTATCTGCTGCCGCATTTACAAAGGGAAGAGATGAATATTTCCCGATTCCTCAGAAGCAAATAGACCTGACCAAGGGTGTTTTGAAACAAAATCCAAAATATTAAGGACACTTTAAAATTGATAGAATGTGAATGTATTTATAAATTCGCATTCTATCAATTTAATCAATACAATCTGTACCATTCACAAATCTTTGATCGTAATAGTATGAAACGCCGTCCTTTCCTAATTATCGGGTTGATTCTGTTTTTACATTGCTGTACCATCCTTAGAGTTGCCGCGGGAAATATTCCTCCTTTTCGGATCACACAGCCTAATGGGAAAAGCTTCAGGGCAGAGAATATTCCCTTTGAAAAACCTATATTGATTGTTTATTTCTCTCCTGACTGCGATGACTGCCTGCATTTCCTAAACAATTTTTTTAGCAATATAAGCGCTTTTGACAAGGCATATGTTGTTATGATTTCCTACCTGTCGCTTGAAGAGGTTGCAAAGATGCATGCTAAATACAAAATGAGCCAACATAGAAATATAACTATTGGTGTTGAAGGCGCTCCCTATTTTGTGCGAAATTATTATAATATAACGGCCCTTCATTTGTGGCATTATACGATAAAAATGGGAAATTTATATCGTCATATACCAAAGATATACCCCTTTCCAATCTAATAAACCGCATAAAAAAATTGAAATAAATAACACAAACATGAAATGTTACCCCGTATATTGCTATCATTCGTTGATGATCCGATCGTTCTCTGTTCCGTTTCTTAGAATTGTAGTTATGAGCATTCTCTGTTTTCTGAATTTGTCGCATACACATGCAACAAACAGAGTGGTTATTCCCGTTGAAACCGCACATACAGCGCTTGTTTTGCAGACTGACTCCGTTCAAAGGCTGTTAATTACTTATTTTGGCGCAAAACTTCGAAATGAATCAGAGTATGTCTTGGCTGATAGTCAGATGAATCAAAAAGACGCAAACGCTGGCATATTCAATCATGCATATACACCCAGTGGAACGTGGTGCTTAATTGAACCGGCTCTTCAAATTACTCATGCCGATGGCAATCTATCGACGGAGTTGAACTATGTATCTCATAAAATTGAGAAGATAAATGATAACGTGCAGATTATTTCCGTCTTGCTCAAGGATTTTGTTTATAATACGGAAATTACGCTCTACTATAAAACATATTACGAAGAAGACGTAATAGAACAATGGAGTTCGATAAAGAACCGGGAGAATGGTACAATTACTCTCAATAAATATGCATCGGCAAACCTAAATTTTGTCGCCAGGAATTATTATCTGACACATTTTAATGGAGCCTGGGGACGGGAAATGAAACCGGAACAGACAATGCTTACTCATGGCATTAAAGTGTTGGATTCAAAATTAGGGACTCGCGCCGACCTTTTCCAGCATCCTGTATTTATGTTGTCATTTGATCAACCGGCTTCTGAAGATGAAGGAGAAGTGTTATTGGGTACATTGGCATGGTCGGGTAATTTTAAAATGGAATTTGAAGTAGATGCATACCATAACTTACGGTTAATTGCAGGTATAAATCCGTATGCTTCCGAATATCCGTTAGCATCCGGACAAGAATTTGTAACTCCCGCTTTTATCTCCGTGTTGTCGCAAAATGGAATAGGAAATGCCAGTCGCCAGTTGCACCGTTGGGCTCGAAATTACCGCTTGCCGGATGGTAATGGCAGTCGTTTGACATTGCTGAATAATTGGGAATCTACTTATTTTGATTTTGATGAAAACCAATTGGTTAAGTTATTTGCCGATGGTAAAAAGTTGGGTGTAGACCTCTTCCTGCTCGATGACGGATGGTTTGGTAATAAGTTTCCTCGAAATGACGATAAACACGGATTGGGTGATTGGGAACCAAATAGCAAGAAATTACCGAACGGAGTTGGTTATTTGGTGAAGGAAGCCGATAAAGCAGGCATTAAATTTGGTATTTGGGTGGAACCTGAAATGGTTAACCCTAAATCCGAGCTTTATCTCCACCATCCCGAATGGGTTATTAAAAATCAGGAACGACCGGAATGTTATTTTAGAAATCAATTAGTGCTTGATCTGTCAAATCCTGAAGTACAGGACTATGTATATAATGTGATAAATAATCTTCTGACAAGCAGCGACAAGTTGGCTTTCATCAAATGGGATTGCAATTCTGTGATATTTAATGCAAATTCGGTATATCTTCGCAACAGCGGGCAAAAACAATCTCAACTTTATGTTGATTATGTGAGAGGCTTATATAAGGTATTAGAACGTATCTGGGCAAAATTTCCGAACCTTCCAATGATGCTTTGCTCCGGTGGTGGTGGTCGTGTTGATTACGCGGCTCTACAATATTTTACGGAATTTTGGTTGTCGGACAATACGGATCCTAAAGAAAGAGCATACATACAATGGAACTACAGTTACTTCTATCCGGCAATAGCCCATTGCAACCACATAACTGATTGGAGCAAAGTAAGCCTTAAATATCGTACGGATGTGGCAATGATGGGAAAAATGGGTTATGACATAATTGTGAATAAATTATCGGCAAAAGATTTGAAATTCAGTCAGAATGCTGTCGTTACATACAACTCTGTTAAAGACGTGGTATGGCATGGCGATTTGTATCGTTTAGCTTCTCCTTACGACAATCCCTACGAGGCATTAATGTTTGTCAATGAAAAAAAAGGAAGAGCAATTGTGTTTAACTATTTAATTAGCAATCGTTTTGATATCACCTATTCATCTGTGCCGTTAAAATTGAAAGGTCTTGATCCGCAAAAGCGCTACCGTATCCGTGAAATCAATATGTATAATGGGACGAAATCCACTCTTGATGAGAGAACGCTCTTTTCGGGAGATTTTCTAATGAAAATCGGCTTTAATCCGGATATAACTATAGAAAGAAGTAGTGTGGTGCTTGAAATAAACGAAGTAAAGTAGGAAAATAAATTAAAACATGATATTGTCAAATGATTAATAATGACAATATTATGAAACGAACATGTTGCTTCACGACACCCAAGGGAAATATAATAATTTCCAGCAACATGGAATCGAAGACCAACGGCTAATAACACTGCGAGTGAAGTTATATCATACATTATTCTCTCAATTAAACTATAAATAAAAATGAAAATAAATAACGTGACTCTATCCTTCTTGTGCTTGTTTCTTATGAATCTGAACCTAACTCTGTTAGCCCAGTTTAATCCACATGATAGTTCCGTAAAGTATGATCAAAATTTTCGAGGGCAATATCATTTTAGCCCAAAAACCGGATGGATGAATGATATTAACGGGTTAGTGTATCAGGGAGGTAAATTTCACATGATCTATCAATGGGGTGAATATCTCAGGCACGGTGGTTATGCTACTTCCACCGATCTGTTACACTGGAAGGATGAAGGGGTTGCTCTCATTCCCCAAAAATCGAAATTACCCGCGGAGGCAATAAGAAATGTTTCAGGGAGCCAAGTCTTTTCAGGAAGTGCGGTAGTGGTTTCGGGAGCGACTTCGAAACGAATTACCGGTACGAATAAAGAAGCCATTGTCGCTATTTACACAGGAACAGAGGCTGGTACCTGTTTGGCTTGGTCGGTAGATTCCGGACGCGCGTGGCATGATTATGCAAAAAATCCAGTTGCCAACATAACGAAAGGATTTGATCCTCGTGATCCCCGGGTATTTTACTATAAACCAAGTTCGAAATGGATTATGGCTGTTTATGAAAATGGAACAACCTTTTACAGTTCGGAAGACTTAATCAATTGGACTTTTATAAGCAATATCAATTTTGGTTTTGAGTGCCCTGACATATTTCAATTACCACTTGATGGAAATAAAGAGCGTATGAAATGGATATTAATGGATGCCAACGGTACCTATTTGGTAGGTGATTTTAACGGAACATCTTTTGTCCCCGATCAAGATCAAAAAACGCACATCATGACACTGGGAAATGATTTTTATGCGGCGCAGACATTTGCCGCAGGTACTCTGCCCAATAATGATGATCGTATTATTCAGTTGGCATGGATGGATCACTGGAATGGAGGGTTGGGAGAAACTGTATGGAAAAGAAATGCGACATTCCCAGTGTCATTGGGGTTAGTAACTTATGATGGACAAATGAGACTGACACGTAATCCTATTCGGGAAATTTCCTCATTATATATCAATGAAAAAAACTGGGACTCACAAATTGTTTCGCCTGCTAATAAATTGTTGGCAGATACCAAATCCAAACAATTTGAAATAGAGGCCGAGTTTGATTTAACAAATGCCACAGCTTCAAAATTTGGATTTAAGGTCGCCAACAAAACAATAGCTTATCACATCAAAAGCGGCGTATTATTAGACGAAGAACTAAAACCAAATGTATCCAACCGAATTAAAATGAGAATTTTGGTCGATTGGGGGCAGTTGGAAGTATTTGCCAATCAGGGTATTTTCTCTTATGCTGAACAATTCGCATTTTCACCTGAGAACAAAGACATTTCATTGTTTACTGATGGCGGTATCAAATTAGTTTCGATGAAGTTTCATGAGATTATTTCAACTTGGAAACCAAGCCTTTAAATGCCATTATGGTATGATTAATTTGTAATTGTTAGTTATGAAACGAACATGTTGTTTTACAATACCCGAGGGTAGCATGGTAACTTCCAGCAACATGTAGTTCTATATTGTCTTAAAAAATATTATCGTATGAAAAAAATATTTATTCATTCAGTATCAATACTTGCTCTCAGTATGGCTTTCTCATTTGGACAGTGCCAGACAAAGACGTCCATATCTGAACAATACAGACCCAATTATCACTTTACTCCGGCAGCTCACTGGATGAATGATCCTAACGGGTTGGTGTACTATGCCGGAGAATATCATCTGTTTTATCAGTATTATCCCGAAGCTTCCGTTTGGGGCCCTATGCATTGGGGACACGCGGTAAGTACGGATTTGTTTCATTGGAAACATCTTCCAATTGCTCTTTATCCGGATAGCCTGGGTTATATATTTTCAGGAAGTGCCGTGATTGACTATAATAACACTTCGGGATTAGGCTCAAAGCTCAACCCTCCAATGGTTGCTATTTTTGCATATCATAATCCCCTTTTAGAAAAATCGGGTAGCAGTCAATACCAATATCAGGGAATGGCATACAGCCTTGACAAAGGAAGAACCTGGAAAAAGTACAAACACAATCCAGTAGTACCAAATGTAGAAAAATTGCGCGATTTCAGAGATCCGAAAGTCATGTGGAATGCACAAATCAAAAAATGGATACTAACATTAGCTGCCGGTGATGAAGTACAATTCTATTCTTCCAATAACCTTATTAACTGGAAAAAAGAAAGTGGTTTTGGTAAAAATATTGGAGCCCATGGTGGTGTGTGGGAATGTCCGGATTTATTTCCTATTGAAGTAAAGGGCTCGAAAGAAAAAAAATGGGTGTTACTTGTTAGCATTAATCCCGGTGGACCCAATGGAGGTTCTGCAACGCAATATTTCGTAGGTAATTTTGACGGGAATAAATTTACACCGGACGATACACAAACTCGCTGGCTCGATTACGGAAAAGATAATTATGCCGGAGTGACATGGTCTGGCATTCCTTCATCTGATGGCAGAAGACTATTTCTGGGATGGATGAGCAACTGGCAATATGCAGAAAAAGTTCCGACGGAGAATTGGAGAAGTGCCATGACAACTTCACGAGAACTGACATTGGTAAATAGCAGTATGGGCTATATACTAGCAAGCAATCTTGTTCGTGAAGTAGCCAAGATACGAAGTCAATCGATAGTGATTCAAGCCCAGAAAATTCACAATGATGTAGAACTTACGAAATTGGTTCCATTCAAACTCAATAAAACAGAACTTATTCTGAATCTCAAAATAGAGAAAAACACTCCGGTAAAATTTGGCATAAAGTTGAGTAATGATTTAAATGAATACCTCATTGCAGGATATGATATGGCTGCCGGCCAACTTTTTGTGGATAGAACCCAATCTGGCAAAATCGGATTCTCAAAAGACTTTCCGGCAATAGTTACAGCTCCCTGCAAATTGGATAACAATACATTGCAATTACATATTTTATTGGATGAGACTTCGATTGAAATCTTTGCTCAACAAGGAAAAGTGGTAGTGACTAATATATTTTTTCCATCGCAACCGTACTCTAAATTATCTCTTTTCTCTGGAAAGGGCACAGTCAAAGCAACAGGAATCAAAATATGGGAATTGGCGAAGGCAATGTAAGGTGTAGTTTTATTATTTTGTTCTAAATTATTATTCTGCTTAAAGATGTCCTATCTTTAAGCAGAATATGTTTTTATTTTATCCTTAAATCAACTATGCGAATCATTTATATGTTGTCTTTCGTTGTGTTGATCCTATTCCTGGCCGGTTGTCAGTCGAATAAGGCAAAGCACGAATACGTTATCGGCGTTTCTCAATGCAGCGATGATGCATGGCGCCGCACGATGAATAATGAAATGCGGCTAGAGGCATCATTTTACAATAATGTAAAATTGATTATAAAAACGGCGCACGACAACAACAGAGCACAAATACAAGACATACAGTCATTTATTGACCAAAAAGTAGATGCAATCATTGTAGCTCCTAATGAAGCACAACCTATTACTCCAATAGTAGAAAAAGCATATCAGTCCGGCATTCCAGTAATCTTAGTCGATAGAAAAATAGCCTCGAACCACTATACGTCTTTTGTTGGAGCCAATAATTATCTGATTGGTCAGGAAGTAGGACGATATGCTGTCAATATGTTAAATGGCAAAGGAAATATAGTTGAAATCAGAGGCTTGAATGGATCAACTCCGGCTGAAGAACGGCATAATGGGTTCATCAACATCATGTCAAAATACCCGGGAATCAATATAATATTCTCTCAAGATGGTGCATGGGTACGTGAAACTGCAAAACAAAAAATGCGACAAGCGCTTAAATTAAATAATATAAACCTTGTCTTTGCGCATAATGACCAGATGGCAATTGGAGCATATGAAGCCGCTAAGCAAGACAATAAAGGATCCGGCATTAAATTTCTGGGTATTGATGCCTTACCTGGATCTGATGGTGGTGTTGAGCAGGTCATTAAAGGTGTTTTAGATGCTACTTTTCTTTATCCAACCGGAGGGGAAAAAGCGATTCAAACAGCATTGGCTATTCTTAGACATCAACCATACAAAAGAGAATATATACTCTACACGGCAGCAGTAGATAAAAACAATGCACGTATTTTGAAACTTCAAAATGAACAAATTACAGAGCATCAATCTCGTATTGAACAAATTAGCATGTTGCTAAATAAAAATCTGGAGAAATATGCCACTCAACGGACCCTTTTGTCTTCATTGTTTTTGATATTATTACTCACTCTATTAATACTATTCATTTCTATTTGGGCATATAAAGCTAAGACAAAAACAAATAAAGCTTTGGAACTAAAAAATATTGCCATCGAGAATCAAAAGGATAAGCTAAGTATACAACATGAGCAATTGCTCGCTTTATCAAAGAACTTACAGGAAGCTACTCAGGAAAAACTTACGTTCTTCACAAATGTTTCACATGAATTCAGGACTCCACTTACTTTATTGATTGGCCCGATTGATACATTATTAACAACAAATCATCTACTTTCGGAAGAGAAAAAATTATTGCTGTTAATGCGACGCAATGCCAATATATTGCTAAAATTGGTAGGACAAATCATTGATTTCAGAAAATATGAAAGTGGCAAATTACAGTTGAATCTTACATTGAGCAATTTACAGCTGTTCCTTAGCGAACTTTCTACTTCTTTTGACGAATATGCAAAGCGTAAACATATTCATTTTCATTTTTCTTCTACCGATGATGATTATACGATGTGGTTTGATAATGAGAAAATTGAAACTATTTATTTTAATCTCTTATCCAATGCGTTTAAATTCACACCTGAAAACGGACATATTCAGGTAAAACTACACAAAAAACAAATCGATGGATCAGAGTTTGCAATTATTTCAGTAAAAGATGATGGCAAAAATATTCCTTTAGAACATATTGAGAATATCTTCAATCGTTTTTACAAGGTTGATCCGCATACTTCCGGATCGGGGATAGGACTTGCCCTGACAAAAGCATTAGTGGATTCGCACAATGGAAAAATTTGGGTAGAAAGTGGAAATAAGAAGGGATGCACTTTCAAAGTACAGCTACCATTTCGTCACAAAGAAATACCATTAGTAGAGCAACAATCTGTAAATCAAAGCATAAGCGTTGAAAAAATTGAAACCTCCATTGTTCCTGAACTAGATCTGGAATTAGAAAACAATCAGATGGAAGAACCTATGGCCTTCGAGACTGGTAAACCTATGATTTTGATTGTAGAAGACAATGCAGATGTACGATTTTACGTAAAAAGTCTATTGACTGACAAGTACACGATTCTTGAAGCCGGAGATGGACAAAATGGTCTGAATAAAGCAATCAAATATGTTCCTGAACTAATAATCAGCGACATTATGATGTCTGGAATGAATGGATATGAACTCTGTAAACAATTGAAAGAAAATCTTTCAACAAGTCATATTCCTGTAATGCTACTTACGGCTTGTACACTTGATGAGCAAAGAGCTATCGGATTTGAAAGTGGTGCAGATGCTTATATTCAAAAACCCTTTAGCGAAGCCCTTTTAATGATTCGAGTCCGAAAACTAATTGAAAACCGGAAACGAGTAAAAGAATACTTTGAAAAAAATTTGACCTTTGGAGAAAGAAAGGATAATGTTGCAAGTATTGACAAAGCATTTATCAACAAATTTCACAAACTGGTTGAAGAAAATCTCAACGATAGTGAATTAAACGTGGATGATATAGGCAAAATGATCGGATTATCTCGTATCCAGCTATACAGAAAAATTAAATCCTTAACTAACTATGCACCAAATGAACTGGTGAGAATAATTCGTTTGAAAGTGGCAGCAAATCTCTTATTAACAACCGAAAAGAATGTTTCTGAGATAGCTTATGAAGTTGGATTTACGTCTCCTTCATATTTCACGAAATGTTTCCGAGATTATTTTAATGAAAGCCCTAGCGATTATGGGAAAAGGTCAAAATAGGAGTTCCAGCATTATATAAATCGAAATAGATATTTTTATTGTAATTCTAGATAAATGTCATTAAGAACAAAGTGTTTTTATCTGCAATATTCTGTGAGATTTAAGCTGCTATTAAATGTATCTATTATGTTAATTGTAAACAATTGTCTATCATGGTATTCTTACTTAAATGATTGTCTTTTTTGAATTAATGTGGCTTGATAATATCCTATCTTATAGAGTATCTTACTCTCACTTTTCATTCATTGGGTGATTTCAAATATGCAATATGTATGCTTCTTTATTTTCCATAAAGTTAAAAATTATCATTGGTTATGTGATTCTTGTTTTGTTATTTCTATTGTTGCTTGTTTTAGTTTATTGCGAGAATCGTCGGATGTTTGCAATTGATGAACATTCAGAGAGGTTATTTACACAGAGAAAACAAGTCGAAAATATAACAATACAGATACTTGATATTTCTCTGCTTAGTGAGCAGGTAGTTTCAGGGAATCAAGAAAGCATCACTGTTTATGAGAACAAACAGCACCAAGTCATAACTTCATTGCAAGAATTACAAAAACAATTGCAGGATGAAAAGCAGTGTCAACGCATTGCATCTATTATTTCAGCACTTTCATCTAAAAAAGAGTTGACACTAGCAATGGCAAATGATGTACAAGCGCTACACACTACCAATACAATTATTGCCAGGCGAATCCCAACTATTATTCAGCAAGCCAAACAAGAGAAGCAAAACCTTGCAAAACAGATTGAAGATAATTATAAAACCAAGGATAAAAAGAAAAGTGGCTTTTTCGGTTTATTTCCCAGTAAAAAGAAAATTAACGATCAAATAAAAAAGAATAACGACACCATTCTCAAGAAAAATCAAGCTCATTCAAGTGCTTTACTCCATCTACTTGTGCGAGAAGTACAACATGCACATAAAGAAAAGAGTGCTCAACTCTATTCTTGTGTGGATAGTTTGAATCGTCAGAATACTTACCTGAATAACGAAATTAGTAGGTTAATAACTGAATTTAATATTGATGAGCAGAATCAGAGGCGGCAAAAAGCGCAAACGTATCTCTTAGGACAGGAAAGGTCTTTACAGATAGTTTCAGGTTTGGGGCTTTGTGCAATGCTTCTTGCAATTGTGTTTTATATAATTTTGCATCGTGATTTGAAAAATAGGTATCGTTACCGGCAACAATTGGAGAAATTGAATCTACAAAATGAAGACCTGTTGCGTTCTCGCAAGCATATGATGTTAACGGTCAGTCATGATCTCCGGGCTCCACTTTCTTCCATACGAGGATGTACGGAATTAATAATCGAAGAACGTTACAAAGACAAGAGAAATCATTTTTGTGAAACGATATTGCAATCTTCAGATAGGATGATCGACATGTTAAATGCGCTGTTAAGTTTCTATCGATTGGATACAGGTAAAGAGCAACAGGATGTTATGCCTTTCCGACTTAAAAGTTTGGCTGAAATGTTGGAGTCGGAGTTTCGACCATTGGCGCAAAAAACAGATTTGAAATTCACTGCTGAATATAAGGGAGAAGATATTGTCGTTACAGGGGATCGGAGACGTCTCATTCAAATAGGCAGTAATCTGCTGTCCAACGCTTTAAAATTTACTCCGGAAGGCAATGTTACTTTACGCCTCTCTTATAAAGATGAAATATTAAAAATGGAGGTTTCTGATACAGGAGTTGGTATGTCTCAGCAACAGGTGGATCGTATCTTCCTCCCTTTTGAACGTCTTGAAAATGCCGAAGCCCATGAAGGGTTTGGATTAGGTCTGTCTATTACCTTGGGCCTTATCGGATTGTTGAATGGAAAAATTGGAGTGCAAAGTGAACCTACCAAAGGAAGTACCTTTATTGTGACAATGCCACTTGCTTTGACAAACGAACAGTCGTTGAAACAATTACCTGCCCAACTCGTAGATATGCCAGAAGGAATAAGAGTGCTTGCTATTGATGACGATGCTGTCTTGTTAAAAATGACACGGGATATGCTTTCTCGATATCAAATTATTTGTGATACTTGCCAGCATGTGCAAGAGTTGACTGTGCTAATGAGAAAATACCAATATGATCTGCTCATTACGGATATCCGGATGCCTAATGTTAATGGTT